>DOBD01000086.1:0-1882 GCA_003506275.1 Bacteroidales bacterium
GTCTGAGTTCCGTATCGGGGGGTGCCACGCCCATCATGACTTTCAGTCGCATGCTGGGACCGTAGTACACGGTGAAGGCGTTGATCTCGCGACTGAAGACGTTGTACAGGCATTGTTCCGGTCTGAAAAAGACCTGCTTGTCGACGCTGTCGGTGGCTGCCGAACACCCTCCGTAAGCCCAGACAAAGCGCAGGTCGGCGGGAAGGCGTTGGCCTTGCACGGCCAGGATCAGGCCATTGCTGGGCGTGAGCGGCATCACGGTCATGGTCAGTTTACCTTGGTTCAACAAAGGATCTTCAACGGTGAGTTCCCAGCCTCTGTTGGCACCGGAGACCTTGACTTTGGCGGCCTTGTGCAACCAAACGCCTTGCTGGCCAACCATCAGACCGGTGTACAGATAGCCAGCAGTCTCGGGCATAAAAAAACCAAAGGTACTGCCGTACTGAGATAACACACACTGGCCACCAGGCCCTTGACGCAAGGCTAGGGTTTTGGGCTCGGCGGCGTTGGCTGACCAAAGGGAGCAGCAAACGGCAAGGAGCATCATCCTGCGAAAATAATTCATAGAGAGGAAGTTTGTTGGGTTATGGTAGGGATTACTTGTCAATGGATCATTGGTTGGTCGGTGCCTCCGTTACCGTCCTTTCAGGGTGTAGATCTTACCTGCCTTCGTGGGGAAGCGGTAGGTGTAATAGGTGACACCCTGTAGGGTTTCTACTTTTTCGATGGCCTTTGCGCCTTTGACGGAGAGTGCCGTGGTGGAACGCAAACGACATAATTGCCCCTTTTCAGACGTAAGTAAGCCTTTGGCCAATCGGCCGGCCTTCCAGGACAGATTCACTTCAAAAGCGCCCCTGGCTTTCAGTCCACTTACCTGACCTTCCGACCAGGCTTTGGGTAGGGCCGGCAAAAGGTGCAGTTCACCCAGGTGGCTTTGAAGGAAAAACTCGCCAACACCGGCTATAGCTCCGAAGTTGCCATCGATCTGGAAGGGTGGGTGTGTGTCGAAGAGGTTATTCAGGGTCGAGCCCTTGAGCAGTTCCTGGTACATCAGGTAGGCGTGGTCGCCATCAAGTAGTCTGGCCCAGAAGTTGATTTTCCAGGCTTTGCTCCAACCCGTGCCTCCATCACCCCTCATTTCCAAGGTCTTTCGGCAGGCATCCCCAAAAACAGGATCGATGAGCGGAGACAGTTGACGGCCCGGATGCAGGCCAAAGAGGTGGGACACGTGACGATGTTGAGGTTCCACATCCTCGAAGTCTTCGTACCATTCCACCAGGTTGCCCTTTTTACCGATTTTCAGGGGGGACAACCTGGAGCGTTTGTCGAGTAACATGGCTCTGTATTCCATATTGACGCCCAGTATTTCAGAAGCCTTGATGACGTTGGTGAACAGGTCGTAGATGATTTCCATATCCATGGCCGAGGCAATGGTGATGACCACGTTCTTGCCTTTCTTGTCGTAATAACTGTTTTCGGGCGAGGTAGAGGGCGCCGTAACCAGGTAACCGTCTTTTTCCACCAACCAATCAAGACAGAATTCGGCAGCCCCTTTCATGATGGGATAAGCGACCGTTTCAAGGAAATCCCTGTCCAGGGTGTACTCGTAGTACTCAAACAGGTGTTGGCTTAACCAAGGGCTACCCATGGCCCAGTTGGCCCATTTGGGATCACCGGTTCCCTCTCCCACCGGATTGGTTTGTGCCCAGATGTCCGAGTTGTGATGGGCGGCCCAACCGTCCATGCCGTAATAGTTTTTGGCCGTGTGTACGCCATTGACGGCCATATGCCTGATCTGTTCCATCAACGGCAGGGCCATTTCCCGCATGTTTAAGGGGAGTGCCGGCCAGTAATTCATCTGCAGGTTGATGTTGGTGGTGTA
>DOBD01000086.1:2000-4170 GCA_003506275.1 Bacteroidales bacterium
CGATGGGAAGATCGGGGACGGGAGCCTGGGTCAGGGACAGTGAAACCCGTTTGAAATAGGTCGAATAATCCTTGAGGTGGCGTTTGTAGAGACTGGGCCAGGTAGCTTTGGCCAACCGATCAAGGCGGTTTTTGGTGAGCGTCTCGGGGTCTTTGCCGGCGCTGACCGGTGATTGGTCAAACCCATTGAAGGAGGTAGCGGCAACCAACAAAAGGACGGCTTCAGAACCGTCGGTAAGCTGCATCGTGCTGTCGGTCAAGGCCACCTTGCCATCGGTAGACAGCACCCTGAGCCTGCATTGGTAGAACATACCGGCCAGGCCTGCTTCATCTTCGTAACGCTGGCTGTTTCCGGTGTTGCCCACCCTGGCCTTGCCTTTCAGGACCAAATCGGCCCCATCCTGGCCAACCGTGTGGCGCAAGGGTTGGTCGAGTGCTAGTTCAACGTTCAATTGGCCGGGTTGACCGGCCTTCAAACGAAGCACCAGCACCGAGTCGGGTGCTGACACGAACAATTCCCTGGAAAAGGCCACACCATCGCTCGTAAACCGGGTGGTAGCCATGGCCGTTTCAAGGTTGAGGTCTCTCCTGTACTGCTCGATGCTGCCAGGTTGGAGCGAGCGGATGGTGAGATCGCCCAACGGTTGGTAGAGGTGGGTGTCAGGCCCTTGCATTTTTTTCAGGGCTGTAGTAGCCTGCGCTGTGTTACCTTTGAACAACTGTTTACGGACTTCGTCCAGAAAACCGGCGGCTTTGGGATTGGGGTTGAGGTTGGCCGGTCCTCCCGTCCACAGGGTTTCTTCGTTGAGCTGGATCAACTCGGTTTCCGGCACGCCAAAAACCATGGCACCCAAGGCTCCGTTGCCCAGCGGTAGGGCTTCATTCCAGTTGGCGGCCGGCTTGTCGTACCAAAGTACGTAAGGACTGCTCTTAGTGGAAGAGGCAAAAAGGGGACTTGTCATACCAACGGACGATATCACCAACAAAATAAGAGCGATGAAAAGGCAATGAGGGGGCTGAAGCGAAAAGAGGACAGCGTGTGATCGTTTCATGGCTGGCAATATTTAAGGGATAGGGTTTGAAAGCAAAAATACCGTTAAAAACGGGAACTGACTAACGGTTTTTGATTTTATTGCTTGATAAAATGATACCCCTTTGGGCTTGAAAAGACCTGACGTTTGGTTGTTTGGCCGTGAAATGTGTGATACTTTCCCGAAAAATGTGTTACTTTGTACCCAATACGGGTTGCCCATGTGAATGACAGCCTTATCCAATCCAAATCACCCTATGACATTTGAAGAATTACCCCTGGAAGAAGAGGTGCTTGACGGTTTGTGGTCTATGAACTTCCGCGATTGCACCCCCGTCCAGGAGCAAGCCATACCCCTCCTTCTCGAGGGCAAAGACTTGATCGCCTGCGCCCAAACGGGTACCGGTAAAACAGCGGCCTACCTCCTTCCCATCCTCAACAACTTAATCAAGAACGAACACCCTGAGGACGCCATCAACGCCATCATCATGGTGCCCACCAGGGAACTGGCTCAACAGATCGACCAGCAGGTGGCCGGCTTCGCCTATTTCCTGCCTGTGTCATCGGTAGCGGTGTATGGAGGCAGCGATGGTATTGTCTGGGAACAACAAAAGAAAGGCCTTCAGGCTGGTGTGGACATTGTCATCGCCACCCCTGGACGGCTTCTTTCCTATCTGAAACTGGGTTTGATTGACATCTCCAGGGTGCACTATTTCATACTTGACGAAGCTGACCGCATGCTCGACATGGGCTTCNNTTCTTTGACGACATCATGCAGGTAGTCAACGAACTGCCTCGCCGCCGTCAGACCATGTTGTTTTCGGCCACCATGCCCCCCAAGATCAGGGAGATGGCCAAGACCATTTTGAATCAGCCCGCCGAAATCAGGCTGGCGGTCTCCAAACCCAACGATAAAATCCTGCAATCGGCCTATATTTGCTATGAGCGGCAAAAGGCCTACATCGTCAAGAGCCTGTTTGAAGATACCCTACCTGACAAGGCCATCATTTTTGCCTCTTCAAAAATCAAGGTCAAAGAAGTAACGCGTACCCTGCGCGGCATGCACTTGCCCGTGGCTGAAATGCATTCAGACCTGGATCAATCGGAACGCGACAGCACCATGCAGGCCTTCAAGACGGGC
>DOBD01000086.1:4209-4459 GCA_003506275.1 Bacteroidales bacterium
CGATCCGGAAGACTATGTCCACCGCATCGGCCGTACCGCCAGGGCCAGTGCCGATGGATTGTCCATCTCCTTTGTGTCGGAAGATGAACAGGACGTCTTCGATCGCATCGAGAAATTTCTGGGGAAAAAAGTATACCGCCTCCCCTTGCCCGAAGAAGTAGGTGAAGGGCCCGAATGGGATCCATCCCGACGCAAAAGCAGCGGCTTCGGTAAGAAAGGAAAAGGACGTGGTTTCAAACCAAGACGTTGA
>DOBD01000086.1:4502-9596 GCA_003506275.1 Bacteroidales bacterium
ATAAACTCACGGTCGTGCGAAGCCATCAGGATGTTGCCCTTGAAGCCCATTAACGTATTGTTGAAAGCTTGGATGGATTCCAGGTCCAGGTGATTGGCAGGTGAATCGAGCACCATCACATTGGCGTTTTTCAGCATCATCCTGGCTATCATGCAGCGCATTTTCTCACCCCCGGACAACACGGAGGCCTTTTTGTAGATTTCCTCACCCGAAAACAGCATTTTTCCCAGGAAACCCCTGATATAACTCTCGCTGGTATCGTCCGAGAATTGACCCAGCCATTCCACCAGGTTGAGGTCGGTGTTGAAAAAGTCGTTGTTATCCAGCGGCAAGTAGGCCGGCGTGATGGTAATGCCCCAATTGTAGGAGCCTTCATCGGCTTTTCGTATACCACTGATGATTTCAAAAAAGGCGGTCATGGCCCTGGCATCTTTGGATACGAAGCAAATCTTGTCGCCTTTTTCCACGTTGAAGTTGACATCCTTGAACAGGAGCTCTCCGTCTACGCTGGCACTCAAACCGGCGACTTCGAGGATGGTATTGCCAGGCTCCCTGTCGGGGGTGAAAATGATGCCCGGATATCGCCTAGAAGAGGGCTGTATGTCATCGACATTGAGTTTATCCAGCATCTTGCGACGGCTGGTTGCCTGCCTTGACTTGGCCACATTGGCGGAGAAGCGACGGATGAATTCTTCCAATTCCTTGCGCTTGTCTTCGGCCTTCTTGTTTTGCATCTGTTGCTGACGCAGGGCCAGCTGGCTGGATTCATACCAGAAGCTGTAGTTGCCGGCGTATTGTTGGATCTTATTGAAATCGATGTCGATGGTATGGGTGGAAACGGCATCGAGGAACTTTCTGTCGTGAGAAACCACCAGCACGGTGTTTTCGTAGTCAGCCAGGTAGTTTTCCAACCACATCACGGTTTCGACGTCCAGGTCGTTGGTCGGTTCGTCGAGCAGAAGGTTGTCAGGCTTGCCAAACAAGGCCCTGGCCAACAGCACCCGCACTTTTTCCTTGGCCCCCATATCGGCCATCAGCGTATAATGCTGGTCTTCCTTGACACCCAATCCGCTGAGCAGGGCGGCCGCATCACTTTCGGCGTTCCAGCCCTCCATTTCGGCAAATTGTTCTTCCAATTCAGCCGCCCGCATGCCGTCGGCATCGGTGAAATCGGCTTTCATGTAAATGGCCTCTTTTTCATGCTTCACAGCCCACAGCTTGTCATGCCCCATCATCACCGTATCGAGTACGGTATAGGCGTCAAATTTGAAGTGGTCTTGTTCCAACACGGACAGGCGTTCGCCGGGTCCGAACTGGATGCTGCCCCTCGATGGATCGATCTCACCGGACAACACCCGAAGCAAGGTGGACTTGCCGGCGCCGTTGGCACCGATGATGCCGTAGCAGTTGCCAGGGGTGAACGTAAGGTTGACGTCCTGGAAAAGGACACGTTTGCCAAATTGGACTTGAAGGTTGTTGACTTTAATCATGCTTGTGGCTACTTTTCTGCGTAATAAGGCCTTTCACAAAGCCGGAAGGTGTTGCTGTGCAAACGAATACCGGGCTCTTTTCTCAAAGAGACTGTAAAAGAGGGCGCAAAGGTAGCGATTTTTCCGCACTAAAAAAAGTCAGTTAAGCTGCCGCTTGGCATCCAAATAGATAACGTTCAGCACATCCCTGGCCACCAAACGTCTTGCATCTGACCTGGAAATAAAACCAATGATCCTGTGTTTTCCCGAAACAGCGATGCTCCCATGGATTATTGTTTCCAGAGACGTGGAGTCCGCCTTTTCAATGCGCCGGTTCTCGCACGTCGCTGTAAAATGAAAGGAAGCGCATTTGAAGAGTGGTGTGACCGAGTGCTTGTGCAGGTTTAGCGATGACGAGCATTTTGTCAGGAGGCTGAGCTAGATCACAAGGCTAATAAGGCAACGAAAACGGAGGGTTTGATGTTCATGGCATTGGATATGGTTACAATCAGCTTGTGACAAGATTTTCCCACCTTTAATCGATTTTTCGTTAACATTCGTATATCACGTTTAAATCAACAAATAAAATCTGTTATATTTGCAGTTTAATTTATATACATTGACCAATCTGCACCATGAAAACAATCAAACAGTGTCTCATGACCCTTTTCTTCTGCCTTGGGCTGCACAGCAGCATCCTGGCCTTCACAATCGGAGGTTTAGACTATACCGTCCGGTCGGATTATCAAGTAGCTGTCAGTCATAGCTACGACACGATAAAAGGCCACCTTGTCATCCCTCAAACCGTTACCTACGAAGGGATAGACTATACGGTGACAAGCATTGAACCAAATGCCTTCACTTATCGTGTTGGACTGACAGGCATCACCATACCGGAATCCATGACAACCATTAGTGATCACGCCTTTTACGGATGTGACAGCCTAAAGACCCTCCTATTTAACGCAATGGAATGCAACAAGGCATCCATAAACGCTGGGTATTTTGGTTGGACCAAATTAACCTCCGTCTCCATTGGCCCTAAAGTGACCCACCTCCCCGCCGGATTTCTATTAGGTTGCACCGAACTGACCGATGTTGCCATTCCCGAGAGTGTCACATCGATTGGTAGTTGGGCTTTTGGTAACTGTCGTGGGCTAACCAGTCTCACCATTCCTGAAAAGGTGGCAATCATTGAAAGAGGTGCCTTTAGCGGATGCGACAGCCTGAAGACCCTCACTTTCAACGCCATTGAATGCAACAAAACGTCAACAGACTATTTTGATTTAGATCCTGGATGGAACCAATTAACCACCGTCTCCATTGGCCCAAAAGTTACCTGCATACCGTCCTACCTACTGAATAGTTGCTCCTCTCTGACCCATGTAAGCATACCCGAAAGTGTGACCGAAATTGGTAGCAGTGCTTTTAGTGGCTGTCAAGGACTAACCAGCCTTACCCTTCCAGAAAACCTGATCACAATTGGATCAGCGGCCTTTAGCAATTGTACTGGGTTAACCAGCATCACTATTCCTGAAAAGGTGACGGGAATAGGCCATGGAGCATTCAGCGGTTGTACAAAGCTGATTACGCTCAATTACCAAGCGATTGACTGCCAACTTGTAACGTCTTACCTGTCATCGTGGGAACAGCTTTCCGCTGTCAATTTCGGTTCGAAGGTAAAGGTGCTTCCGGCTAATCTACTGGCTGGATGCACCGGCTTGACCCATGTAACCATCCCTGAAAGTGTGACAACAATTGGTGACGGTGCCTTTCAAAACTGCTCGGGCTTGACCTCTATCACACTTTCACAAAATGTCGTATATGTGGGCAATGAGGCGTTCATGGCTTGTACCGGGTTACAGAGGTTTACCTGGAATGCCTTACCAGAAGCCGTTAGCGGAAATCGGGTGATTGAATCCGACTATAACCTTGAGCAACTAACCGGACCTGCCAGTTTGCTGCAGATGTACGAAGGGCTAAATTACACATCCCTATCCAAACTTGAATCCATACACATCACAGGTGGGTTTCTGACGGATACTTGTTTTTCTGTGTTGAAGGCGTCAAACCGCACACTCAAAACCATTGATCTATCTAAAGCCAGCAATACGACCCTTGACGACGAAGCCTTATTGAATTTTTATAAGCTTGAATCCATCACCCTGCCTACTTCTTTGGTAACAATCGGTTACAAAGCATTGGCTGAATGTGCCGCACTGAAGAGCCTCTCCTTTCCTCAAACAGTAGAACGTCTTGATGATCGTGCGTTTGAAAACTGCTACAACCTGACGACCATCGATTGGGGAGAAAATGGTGCCTTGAAAAGCATCGGTGCAAGGAGTTTTTTCAACTGCCAGAGCCTCCAAATGCTTGACATACCTGAAGGCGTGACAGACATAGGCCTGGCAGCCTTTCAAGGCTGTGGTTACGTGGAAACTATCACCCTGCCTGCCACCCTCTGTATGATCAGCGATCGATGTTTCGCAGGCAACAGCCGAGTCAAACAGCTCACTGTCAGGGCCAACGTGCCGCCCTCCATTTCGACGTACACCTTCGATGAAGTAGACCGCTCTATACCCGTTTATATTCCCGTTGACGCACTTGGTGCTTATCAGGCAGATGCTTTATGGAGTACCTTTCAATTGATACCAACAAGCCTTGAACAAGTGGAAGAAGCCACTTACGAACTGACGGTAGATGGACGAACGCTTATCGTCAACGGTATTGAACGTCCTCACATCAGTGTGTACGACATTAACGGACGCCTCGTAGGAGATGCCAGCAAAAACAAACTCGACGTGCCAGCATCCGGCCTATACCTAGTCCGTATCAATAATTCGACGCAGAAAGTCCTGGTGAAATAGCCTTATAGGGATGCCTCTTATGGAAAAAGCCCCCTTGATGCTGAGCATAAAGGGGGCTTTTTCGTTTGTGTCAGGCTTGTTAGCGCCTGGGNNGTCGCCACGTTCGCGATCGCCGTGGGGGCGATCACCACGAGGGCGGTCGCCACGATCGGGGCGTTCAGGACGTTCGGGACGTTCCACGTAACCTTCGGGCTTGGGCAGCAAGGCCTTGCGAGACAATTTATACTTGCCCGTCTTGGGATCGATGTCAAGCAGTTTCACATCCAACTCGTCGCCTTCCTTGAAGCCGGCAGCTTCGACGGTTTCCAAACGAGCCCAGTCGAATTCAGAGATGTGGAGCAAACCGTCCTTACCTGGCATGAATTCAACAAACGCACCGTACGGCATGATGGAACGGATTTTTCCACGATAGGTTTCGCCCGGTTCGGGGATGGCCACAATGCTGTGGATCTTGGCCATGGCGGCTTCGATGACGGCCTTGTTGTTGGCAGCCACTTCCACGCGACCCTTGCCTTCCAACTCTTCGATGGAGACAATGGCACCGGTTTCTTCCTGGATGCCTTGGATAATCTTNNATGAATTCCTTGGGAATCCAGATAACCTCGATGCGGGGAGCGTTGGGTTTGAAGTCGGGACGCGGTTCAGCCAAGGTCTCGGTAATCTTGTCCAGGATGTGCAAGCGGCCTGCTTTGGCTTGCAACAAGGCTGTTTCCAGGATTTCGTAACTGAGACCGTCTACCTTGATGTCCATCTGGGTA
>DOBD01000331.1:0-2323 GCA_003506275.1 Bacteroidales bacterium
CCTGGCCAAATCGGTCACGGTGGAATAACACCAACTACAAACTTCTTTTTCATGAGTGAAGACCTGAAACATGAGTGTGGTATTGCCTTGATCCGGTTGTTGAAACCCCTTGAATATTACCAAGGCAAGTATGGAACCTGGCAATACGGGTTACAGAAACTCTACNNCAGGAATACATCAACAGGGAAAGAGCTGCAGGTTCCCAAGCCATCAACGTACTGTTTGAGGGGTTGACCAGTCAGTATAACCGACATGGATCCGAACAGGTGGTTGATCCGGGTTGGGCAAAGGAGAACCTTCCTTTCGCAGGTGAATTGTATATGGGTCATTTACGGTACAGTACGACGGGCAAGGAAGGTCTTCAATACATCCATCCTTTCCTGCGGCGCAACAACTGGAAATCACGCAATCTCTGCCTTTGTGGTAACTTCAATTTGACCAACGTCGATGATGTGACCAAGCGGCTTGTTGAAAAAGGTCAACATCCCAGGGATACAGGTGATATGTTCCTGATGTTGGAAACGGTGGGTCATTACCTGGACAGGGAGGTGCAAAACGAATATGATGCGCTGGAGCAATCTGGCAAACAACAGATAGCAACGTGTATTGAAGAGCAATTGGATGTTGTGTCCGTATTGAAAAAAGCATCGGTCGATTGGGACGGAGGCTATGCCATTGCCGGACTTATTGGACACGGAGACGCGTTTGTGTTCAGGGATCCATGGGGCATTCGTCCGGCTTTTTGGTACGCCGATGAAGAAATTGTTGTGGTGGCGTCAGAACGGCCTGTTATTCAGACTGTTATTGGTGTTTCGGGTCAGGATATTCGTGAGATTGACCCTGGTAAGGCTCTGATCATCAAGCGCAATGGTAGAGTGTTCACTGATACGGTAAGAGAGCCAATGGAACGCCGTTCCTGTTCGTTCGAACGCATTTATTTTTCCAGGGGCAGCGATGAAGCTATCTATCAGGAACGAAAGAAATTGGGGGCGCTGCTTACTGAGCCCATTTTAAAGGCAGTGGATTACGACATGGAGCATACGGTGTTCTCTTTTATCCCCAATACGGCTGAGGTAGCGTTCTTTGGCATGAGCCAAGGTCTGGAAGCGTACGCCAATCGGGTTAAGCAGGAGGCGCTGTTACAGCAAGGGAATACCCTCGACCAGGCAGCTCTGGAAAAAATACTGTCCCTCAAACCGCGTTTGGAGAAGGTGGCCATCAAGGATATCAAACTCAGGACGTTTATTGCCCAGCAGGGGGGGAGAAACGATTTGGCAGCCCATGTGTATGATGTGACCTGGGGTTCACTGGTGCCGTTTGAGGACAACCTGGTCATTATCGATGATTCCATTGTGCGTGGTACCACGCTCAGGCAGAGCATTCTCAAGATTCTAGATAGGCTGCATCCCAAGAAGATTGTCGTCGTATCCTCGTCTCCACAAGTGAGGTATCCGGATTATTATGGGATTGATATGTCGCGCATGAGTGAGTTTATTGCTTTCAAGGCGGCTATCGACCTCTTGCATGAGACGGGTAGGGAGCGTATTATCAACGATGTGTACAACAAGGCCAAGGCGCAACAGCTCAAACCCAGGGAAGCTCAAACGGTCAATTATGTCAAGGAAATCTATGCCCCGTTTTCCATCGAAGAATTATCGGCCAAGATGGCAGCCATGCTGACCCCGTCCGGGATTAAAGCCAAGGTGGAATTAGTCTACCAAACGCCTGAGTCGTTACGGGAGGCCTGCCCCAATGACAGGGGCGATTGGTATTTTACCGGCGACTATCCCACACCAGGAGGGATACGCCTGGTCAATCAAGCGTTTATCAATTACGTGGAAGGAGTCGACAAGCGGGTTTCCTGAAAACCCGCCTGTCAACCTTGCAGGGTTAGAAACTCATTCCGCCGCCAAGGGCTGCCGCCAATTTGACGGCTACCGTTGTTTTGGCCCTAAAGGTGTAGGAAACACCGGGCTGGAAGCAGTTGAAGTTTGCATCGAAGGGATTGTAGATGGCGTACAGGCTGGCAATCACGTCGGTACTGATGAATTCAAAGATGGCTTCCTTGCTCACCTTCACATCACTGAACCACATGGTGTCTACCGTGGTGGGAGTGGCGCCTGCTACTGCCAACACCATTTCAGTCTGCGTGCCGGCTATCCTGTACCTGATCTGCAGGGAATCGACTCCGGCAAAGGTGTAGCCGGGGGTCAGGGATAGGTATGCGTCCTTGATGGTGGCAGAGGCGACGATGGAATCGTAGTCTTGACCTTCGCCTGACAGGAATGCCTTCATGTCTTTTCCAAAGACCGTGTCGCTTTCG
>DOBD01000331.1:2335-2529 GCA_003506275.1 Bacteroidales bacterium
CGCAAGTCGGTGTAATCGAATTGGAATTCAAGGTCGGGGCCAGGAACATCGATGGTCATGTTTTCATCGCAGGCGGTGAAACAAACGGTCATGGCGCCCACACATAAAAAGGAGAAGAGAGAAAAGCGGAGTGATTTCATGAGGAATGGATTGTGGCACAGAATGGGTGGTGGCCGCAGCGCTGTGAACCTGTT
>DOBD01000015.1 GCA_003506275.1 Bacteroidales bacterium
GAATGAACTCAAGTCTACGCTTAAGGAAGAGGCAATGAGCGAAATGGTCAAGGAAGAACTGGCCGCCTTGGAAGCCAAATTAGACAACAATATTGACGCTGACTTTGTGACCTACCGTAAGGAAGTCGAACTGTTGTTGAGCAGTGAGATTGTGAGCCGTTATCATTACCAGGCTGGCGAATTGCAACAATCGCTCAAATTTGATCGCTGCCTCAAGGAAGCCACGCGGGTATTGAACGATATGGCGTTGTATCGTAACAAATTGAAACCATCTAACTGATAGATTGACAAACGAGTATCTGGTTTTCCCGAAAAAATCGCCCATTCGGCCAAAAATCTTACTCAAAAGGTTTGCCAATCGAAAAAAGGATTCTATCTTTGCACCCGCTTTCCTGATGAACGTCAAACGGACGGGAAAAGGTTGCTAAGGAAGGCCCATTCGTCTATCGGTTAGGACGCAAGATTTTCATTCTTGAAAGAGGGGTTCGATTCCCCTATGGGCTACAAACGCATTGAACACAATAAAAGACATTGACAATGGCCAATCATCAATCATCGCTGAAAAGGATACGTCAGACACAAACCAAGCGCTTGCACAACCGCTATTACGGTAAAACAACGAGGAACGCCGTGCGCGACCTTCGTGCTACGACCGACAAGGAAGCCGCTCAGGCTTTACTGCCCAAGGTAAGCGCCATGCTCGACCGTTTGGCTGTCAAGCATGTCATTCACAAGAACAAGGCCGCCAATTTGAAATCTAAATTGGCCAAGGCTGTCAGCAAGCTTTAATCGCTGATTTATTCGCCCAAACAATCAAAGGGTGTTCCGGTTTCGGAGCACCCTTTTGGTGTTTAAGATAAGGCATTGGTGCCCATGGATGGGGATTCTAAGGGATGCCACCCCACAGGGTTGGCATATACTCTGTTAATTTCCAAATCTTCAAGCCACTTTTTTGTCGGAACTGTTGATTTTTATTGATTGTTTAGATTCTCTGGGATCAAGACACATGTAGGTCTCAGACCATGGGGTCTGGGACCTCACTATGCTGTAAATCATACGTAGCAATTTATTCGCTACATTGTTCATTATCAAGAAATGGGGCTTTCCCTCCATTTTCTTTCTCTGGTAGTATAAATTGTATTCTTTGTTGTGATGGACCGCAGTCATTGCAGCCATATACAACAAAGTTTTCAGGTCCTTATCTCCAAAGGGGCTTATCTTTGACTTCCCTACCATGGTTCCTGAGGCATTGGGGAAGGGACAGACGCCGGCATAGGATGCCGCTTTACGGGCGGTATCGATCACCTGGAAGTTGCCTGTTTTAATCAACAAGTCAGTGGCTGTCACCTGAGCTATGCCCTTAATGGAGGTGACCACCTCATAGTTGTTGCGCAGGGCTGCATTTGATTGAATCAAGGCTAACATTTCCCTTTCAACCTCGGCAATCTCAGTGCCAAGCGCTTTTATTGCCTGCTCAACGTGCTTGTGGACACTGATACTTTGAACCGGTTGATACTTTCGGCCAGTCTCGCTGGTTGCCAAGGTTTTCCTGCTCTTGACCAATTGTGCGCGCAACACATACAGCTCACGTAGCTCCTTCATAGTCTCCCCCTCATAAACGGTGCAGACAAGTTTGTCGAAAAAACGCTCACCGTATTCGCGTATCCTGCGGGCATCCACCGGGTCGCTCTTGCCTTTAATAAGGCCAAGGCTGTGCTTGATGGTGTAGCCGGACATAAAACTGATGGATACGCCTACCTGATTGCTCAGGTAAAGCAACAAATCGCCATAAACACCCGTGTGTTCGGCCACCAACAGGCAGTCATCGGGAAGACTTTCCAAGAACTTGCTAATGGGCACCAGGCTGTTCTTCACTGTCTTACTCCGATCATTTCCACGCTCATCAATAAAGTTTACATCAAACTTTTCCATTGATAAATCAATTCCGTATATTCGCATTGTAGTGATTTTTATGCTCCGCATTGAGTGGCTGACATCGTGCTAATGGGTTCCTGCCCTGTATACTCTCTGGCTTCTACTCAATAATCCGCTGTACTTAATATGCCAAGTGGGTTCTACCCTATCCCTTAATAAAGTTAAGGCAGCGGATGGAGCTTTGTTTGCCAGCAAGATATACATTTTATCCAAGTTCGAAGAGGGCGACAACAAACTAACGATCCCTTAAAATTAAAAAGGATGGTGTCCCTCAGCTATTGGTGATAAAAATGTATTTTTGCCAAATACTTTTTTCACCATGATAGAACAACTTTCAATGGCCAATCATTTTGGCCTTTCGCTGACGTCTTTGCTCAGGGGTTTATTGGGTATCGTTTCCCTGTTGATAATCGCTGTTTTGTTCAGTCGCAACCGCAAGAGGATAGACTGGAAGCTAGTGGGGATTGGTTTGATTGTGCAGCTGGCATTAGCAGTCAGCGTGCTTTTCCTGCCAACCGTACAGATGGCGTTCGATTTCGTGGGCAAGATATTCGTCAAAATCATGGGTTTTACGGCATCGGGAGCTTCTTTCCTTTTCGGTTCCATCATGGATACCTCTTCCTTTGGCTATATCTTCGCATTCAATGTCCTGCCCACCATCATTTTCTTCTCAGCGCTGACCAGCCTGTTGTATTACCTCAATGTGATTCAAAAGGTCGTACAAACCGTTTCCTGGATGTTGCGTAAAGCATTGAACATTACCGGTGCCGAAGGCTTGACCGTTGCCGGCAATATTTTTCTGGGCCAGACAGAGTCACCTCTGTTGATTAAGGGGTACCTGGCCAAAATGACCGTATCTGAGATTTTTCTGGTGATGACAGCCGGTATGGCCACCATCGCCGGTGGCGTGATGGCTTCCTACATTGGCATGTTGGGTGGGGGAGATCCGGCTACGCAGCTTGTATTTGCCAAACACCTACTGTCGGCCTCTGTGATGGCCGCTCCCGGCGCTGTGGTGTTTGCCAAGATTCTGATGCCCCAAACCGATCCGGTGGTCGACCAGGTCGCTGTGGAAAAGAACCAGGTCGGAACCAACATCCTCGATGCCATTGCCAATGGAACGACGGACGGTTTGAAACTTGCTGTCAACGTGGCTGGTATGTTGCTGGTATTCATTGCCTTTGTTGCTTTTGCCAACTATCTCATATCCAAATTTATCGGCAGTTACGCCGTCTCGGACGTGGTGTTGGGTCTGGCACTGCTTGCAGGGTTGGTTACCGGCATACTCTACTGGTACAAACACAAGGGTGGAAAGAAAATGCGACTTGCCTTCTGGGTCTCAACCGGTCTGGTTGTGGTGGGATTGATCAATGTGTTTGCCACCAGGTTCGGCTCCGACTTTGTCTTGAATCAATTCTTGTCCGACGTTTCAGGCGGACGTTACACCGAATTGAATTTTCAGTTCATCGTGGGTTTGTTGTTTTCTCCTGTTGTCCTGCTCATGGGTATTTCCCCTGATGACGCCATCATGGCAGGTCAATTACTGGGAGAAAAGACCATCATGAATGAATTTGTGGCCTATGAAAGCCTGAACCGATTGATGCGTGCGGGTATGTTCGCTGATCCAAAGACGATCGTCATGTCAACGTATATGTTGTGTGGATTTGCCAACATCAGTTCCATTGGTATCCAGATCGGAGGAATAGGATCCTTGGCACCCTCTACCAGGCCATGGCTGACCAAATACGGCCCCTATGTGGTGTTGGCCGGCACCTTGGTTTCCTGCATGTCGGCGACCATCGTGGGTATGTTTATCGGTTGACCCATTGCCATCCTGTGNNCCTGTAACACACAAAGACGACGCTATGGCCCTTTTTTATTGCCCTGACATTGAGAACAATCTGACGCTTCCCGAGGAAGAGTCAGTGCACTGTATCAGAGTACTACGCAAGCAAGTCGACGACACCATCGGTATCATCGATGGTCAGGGATTCTTTTACGAAGCTGTGATTACCGAGGCTCACCCCAAGCATTGTCGGGTAAGACTGTTGGAGAAGCGGCCAGACACGTCAGGGCCTTTTCGAGCCCATATCGCACTTTGTCCCACCAAAAATCCGGAGCGGGTGGAATGGTTCCTGGAAAAGGCGACGGAAGTGGGCATAGGGGGCATCAGTTTCCTGCAGTCGAGGTACTCGGAACGAAAGACAGTCAAGACAGAACGTATGGAACGCATCCTGGTGGCCGCCCTCAAGCAATCGGTCAAAGCCCTCAAGCCGACGTTGCAACCACTGACGCCGTTTGAAACCTTTGTTAAACAACCCTTTGACGGTCAAAAATTCATCTGCCATTGCTATCCTGGAGAAAAACCGTTGCTGAACGCGGTATGCCAACCTGGCAGTCCCGTTCTGGTATTGATCGGTCCTGAAGGGGATTTCAGTCTGGAGGAAGTCGCGTTGGCCGAAGCGCAGGGATTTGAAGCCGTTTCGTTGGGGGATACCCGTTTGCGTACCGAAACTGCCGCGTTTGTGGCCGCCCATATTGTTGAACTGAAGAACCAAGGTATATGACATCCATTGAGCGCTTTTTCGCCACGCTTGACCGTAGACCCGTCGACAGACCGGCCAGTTGGCTCGGAATCCCGGATGCCAAAGCCTTGCCGGCCTTGTACCGTCACTTCGGTGTAAACGACATGCCGGGGCTTAAGGCGGCATTGGGGGACGATATTTATCCCGTGGAATTACCCTATCAATCGCCCACCTCCAACGCCATTTATGCGGCGTTTGACTTTGCCAAAAAGGGGCCTGGAAGCCTGGATGAACGAACGTTGACAGCCCCCGGTTTTTTTGAGGACTACCACGATCCATCCGATGTGGATTGCTTTCCCTGGCCGGACCCACTGAACTACATCGACCCTGAGGCTTGCAGGGCTGCCGTNNACCGGAAGGGAAGGTGGCGTTGGGTGTCATCTGGTCGGCCCATTTCCAGGATGCTTGTGCGGCGTTCGGTATGGAAGACGCCTTGGTGCGCATGATGATTGAGCCTGAGATGTTTCAGGCTGTGACCGATAGGATTCTTGATTTTTACCTGGCTGCCAACGAGCGATTCTACCAGGCTACAGCCGGTCGCTTGCACGCTGTCTTGATTGGCAACGACCTGGGCAGTCAGAATGGTTTGATGGTCGACCCCGATTCCATTCGAACCTTTGTGTTGCCGGGCACACGCAAACTGGTGGCCCAGGCCAAACGCTATGGCTTACGCGTCATTCACCATTCCTGTGGGTCGATCCACGCCATCATTCCCGATTTGATCGATTGCGGGGTGGATGCCATCCATCCCATCCAAGCCTTGGCCGCTCACATGGAACCGGAGCGGTTGAAGGTGGATTTTGGGGATCAGGTGGCCTTCTGTGGCGGGGTGGATGCCCAGTATTTATTGGTAAAGGGTCAGCCCGACGATGTCACAGCCAAGGTCGAAGACTTACGGCGTATATTCCCTACCGGTTTGATCATCTCTCCCAGTCACGAGGCCATTTTGCCCGATATTCCACCGGCCAATATCGAAGCCTTGTTCAAGGCTGCCAACCGATGATTTTCTTGCGGCTGGGCTCGGCCGGTGGCTCCTGATGGTTACTGTTTCACTAGCTTCACGATGACTTGATTGCCCCCTGCGTTGATGCGTCCCAGGTAGGATCCTGCCGGGTATTGTTCCATTGACAAGGTGTTTTGCCCAGCCTGACACGCTTTGGTGAACAGCACCTTGCCGTCCAAACTGACCAAGGTGAAGGTGGCGGCTTCCGGCAGTGACAGCTCAAAGGTCGTTTCAACCGGGTTGGGCCAAAGAGTGATGGCCTCACGGCTCCATGTGCCAGGCAGGCTGGAAGGCTGATAGGGTACGAGACGGAAGGGGTAGACTGGACTGGTGCTGCCTGAACCGTTGATGTTTGAGGCCGTCGCTGTCCAGAAGGCATTGCCTGACGAACCACCGTTACGGAAACCGACCAGTTCAGAGGTGGTTTCACCATACAGCTCATAGCTGTGTTTGTTTTTGTCGTAGGTGACAATGGCCAAATCGGCTGTGGCTGTCAGCAGGCAGGAAGGATTCATCACAGGCCGAATGTTGTAACGGTTAACGCTTGGATCCAATGTGAACGTCCAGGCTTGTCGTTGTGCTACAGCTGGGTAATGAGTGGAGAACGAGGGTTTGATACCGGCCGAAACATAGGAAAGGTATTTGCCCGTGCTTTCGTTCACGATGTGGTAGTCGCCGTTAGGCAGACCGTTGAGTTCGAACGTGTAAATGGTAAAGGTCGTACTCAAGGTATCACTACCCTGGATGTAGGTGGCCGTCAAGGTGTCGTTGGTCTGTACGTTGTTGAGGGTTAACACCTGGGTGGTGTCTCCGGTATTCCAGTAGTAGCGTCCGCCCTGTCTGGTTACGTAGAGTTTCAGGTTGACGGTAGAGCCCAAGGGGGCTTCAACCTTGTTGGTCAGGATATAGTCACCTTGATTGAGGCTGATCATGGCCGATGCTGCCAACTCCACAGGGTCGGTGGCGGGATCCACGATTTCGAAGGGGAAACCTGCCAGACTGGGTGTACCCTTGCCCCTGAGGGTGTTGGCCGCTATCCGCCAGTAATTCGTGCCAGCGCTTCCGCCGTTTTGGATGGCATACAATGAGCTTCCTTGTTGGTTATAGAGGGTAACCGAATCCCACGTAGCGTAATAGGTGCCACCGTTGTATCGGCCGTATTCATCCAGGAAGAAGGCCGGGTTGGCTACCGAGCTGATTTTATACCGTCCGGTGGCGGCATCCTTGCTGATTGACCATAACTGTTTGTTGACATCAAACAATTCCTTGCCCAGGAATTCGGGGTAGCTGGTACCGGTGTAAGTGAGGTATGAACCTTCCTGGGCGTTCTTGAGGTAATAAGTGCCACTGGGCAGGGTGTTGGCCTGGTGGAACTCAACCTTGAAACGCATGGTGACACTATCGTTGTTTAACCGGTAGGTCACTCCGTATGAACCGGTTTGCGTCACAGACAGGGTGGCTGTGGTGTCACCGTTGTCCCAACGCCAGCTGCCTCCGGGTAAGGATGCTGCGGGTTGTAGTGTGACCGCTGTACCCGTGGTTACTACCAGACTATCGGTGGCTATGGTGTTGATGTAGGGGTAGAGGGACAGGGTGGGTTGAGCGGGAACCAGTGTAAAGGCGTATCCTTTCAAGGTGGATGAACCCTTGCCCGTGATGAGGCTACCGTTAATGATCCAATAGTGGGTACCGGCGTTGCCGTCATTACGCAGGGCGTAGACGTTGGTGCCGACCGGATTGTAAAGGTTGAAGGTGTGGAGGGCCGGATTGAAGGTTGTTGAGGCAAATCGGCCGTTTTCGTTGAGATGACGTCCACCCTTGTCGCAATTCTGAATCATATAACGCTGGGAAGTGGGGTCTTTTTTCAGGAACCAGATGCGGGCGTTTTCACTGGCCGGCGTGCGGTTGGTAAACAGGGGGTTGCTGGTACCATCGTTGGTCAGATAGCTGCCATCGGTTTGGCTCTGAAGATAATAGTATCCGTCGGACAGGGTATTGATGGTGTACACAGTCACCTCATACGTGCCTCTGCTGCTGGCTTCACCCAGGGTGTGTGTGACGGTGTAGCTGGCGCTTTGTTGCACGTTGTCCAATGGGAGACTGTCGGTTGTGGCGCCAGTATTCCACAACCAGCTTCCTTCCGTGTTCAGTGCCTGGGGGTCGAGTACCAGGCTGTCACCGGCTTGAACGTCGATGGCACGTTGGTACGTCGTGTTTTTATGGCGCAGGGTTGGCAGGAAGCCGGGGCCGTTGATGGGCATCAACCTAAAGGGAAAACCCGGCATGGAAGTGCTGCCCTTGCCGGTAATGGTGGTAGCGGTCGTCGTCCAAAATTGGGTACCGGCTTTGTCGCCGTTTTGGATGGCGATGCTGTCGGAGCCTTTCTTGCGCAGGATTTCATAACTGTTCCAGGTGGGGTAATACACGTCGGTGCCGAAACGGGCGTTTTCCGTCAGAAAAGCCGAGGACGCTTTGGCACTGATTTTATAACGTCCGGTTGTGTCTTTGAACAGGGTCCAAACCTGATTGCCGGTATCAGTCTTGTCGGCGTAGACCGGGGTGGTGCCGCCGTTGTCGGTCAGGAATTGACCGGTGGCCGCGTTGACCAGGTAGTAGTCTCCGTCTGGCTGATCATTGAGTGACCAGGCGTCATCGGCGTAGTAATTGCCGCCAAGAGCTGCAGAATACAGCACTTTGCCATTGAGGTGCGTGTACTTGAAGCGGTAATAGGCACCGTCGCGTTCTTCGTCTGTCGGGGTATGTACATAGGTGACGGTGGTACCGCCAAGATCAAAGGCCCTTTCAGGTAGGATGGCTACGTCTGTGTACAATCCGTTGGGTAGCATTTTTTGCAACGTGATGTAGTCGGTGAGTTCTCCGTTTTTGTCTGTCAACGTGAACGTGATGTTGCCGGTCAAGGGATCAAGGCTTTTAGAAAAGGTCGGTGTGCTGATGGCAGGCACTTTGGGAATGACCTGCATGGCTGGATTATAGGCCAGGTCCGGCTTGTTGTTCTTGTAGTATTCACCGGCCGGGGTGAGTTTGCCATTGATCTGCATGGCACGTTTGTCTTCCACCCAGTCATAGATGGAGTAGCGTTCGACGAAACTAGCCGTGTCAAGCACATAAAGAATGCCTTTAAGATCAGCCAATTGTTTGGCTTGCTGGGCTTCAGTGCCGGTTGGCCAGGATTCGGATGTCCAATTGGCACCATTGTTCCATTCGGTGATCNNGATCCAGAGTGGGCGCTTGGTGGCATCGTACCAGGCCTTGAGGTTGTTGTACCAATTTTGAGGTGTCAGACCTCCCCAATAGGCGTGCATCGCGACAAAATCGACCCTGATGGCGGCTGCATCGCAAAGGCCGATGTAACTGGATATCCATGAGCGGTCGGTGGGGGAAGGAGATCCAACACGAACCCCTGTCTTGAGGTAATCGTTCATGTTGTTCCTGGCCATTTCGGCCGTGTAGACCTGGCCGTCATGCTGCTCGGAATGGTCGGGTTCGTTGTATCCAAGAACGCCTGTGTTGCCATTCAGGTTGTAAATCTGATCCCAACCTGGCCAGTATAGATGTTGTTTGATGGGAATGTATTCCAGGTTGTTGGTGGAACTCCTGTCTGCACTCCATGTGTAACACCAGGTGGCATCAACCAGGCCAGCTTGCCAGTCAATGTTGCCATCGGTGGTACACCACCCTTTTTTGGACACGTATTTCCATTGGACGACACGGATGGATGAAATTCTTCCGTACAAGGGGTCGGGAGCCAGGGTAAACACTTCGTCGGCATCCTGTGCCACAAAGGACCGACTGTAACCGGTGCCGTCTGCGTTGTTGGCCATGGTAGCCATGTAACCGCGCTTGAGGACGAATGAACGGATGTCGTTGTCCAGGGCCAGCGTTTTGAAATAGCCCAGGCCATACGAAACGCTTTCACCTGTCAGGTTTTCCCCACTGTAAACGGTCAAGGGTTTGTAGGAAGACTTGTGAGGTATGATGACCGTACCGTGTTTATATAGCGTGACCCTGGCGTTCACATTGTTGACAATAGCCGCGCCGTTAATCTTGATGGAACCCAGGAGGTTGTTGATCACGACTTGTGGCCTGATGTTATCAAAAAACACCCAGGCGTCTTCATGGTTGATATCAATGGTGGATTGTTCCAGGGGTACTTCGCTGGAGGTGATGTGGTAATCGATGGGCTCTGTGAGTGCCATCTGTTTGTTGATCAGGCGATTGATTGTGGTGATAGGCTTGGCCGACACAACGTTGGTCAGGATCGTCATCAAAAGGAAAAAAAGGACAAAGCGTCTTCTCATGGGATATTGGTTAAGTGCCCTGACGGTTAAAAAACAGGACATGATTACACAGGTGCAAAGGTAGGAAAAGCCCTTTGCTGGCTGGTTCATTTTTTTGTCAATAGGGGGGAAATATGGGTCAGGTACTTGATGGTGTAGAAATCTCTTTTTACTTTTGCTAGGTCGAAAGGTACAGCGCTATGGCCATTCCAGAATGAGTCTGTGTGGCTGTACGCTTTAATTGGCGGTGTAGTGTAGTGGCCTAGCACGCAACCCTCTCACGGTTGAGACCCGGGTTCGATTCCCGACTCCGCTACCATCAATTTGATCAACTGCTCACCCAACTTTGCCAGGTATAGCCCTGAGGGGAGATTGAGCGTGAGGGTGTTGCCGTGAGTGACTTGCTGACTGAACCGGAGTCGGCCCGACAGGTCATAGATATCGAGCCTTGAGGTGGATCCATCGGGCAGGTACACAGTAACCGGTCCCTGGCAGGGGTTGGGGTAAAGTGTTGGACGACCGTGCTCAGTGGTGGTCGACAGGCCTGTCAGGCTGGAGTAACTGACCGTTGTCCAGTTGGCTGCCAGGTGGTTGTCTCTCTCAAGCCCCAGGAGTTTCAAGCCTTTTTCATCCAGGTTGTCGACCGAAGGCCAGGGTGCCCCAAATCCGTAAATCACTTGATCAACCACCATGCCCCAAGGATTATTCAAACGGACGGCTTCCCCTTCGTTGGCCAGGCTGCCCTCTGACCATTCATGAATGGATGGGTTGGTGAGCCATTCCAGGTGAGTAAACCGGTTTTTAACCAGCAACAGAGAGTGGCCTCCCTTAAGCAAGGTACCTGCAGGGAATGTGTAGGTCACACCCTTGGACAGTTGGTAGCCACCCAGGTCTAGGGTCATGGTACTTGGATTGCTCAGCTCGATAAACTCCGTTCTGCTGTCTATCTTGGTGCTGTTGACATAGAGGGCTGAAATTACTGGGGTGGGAGCCGGTTGTTCGGGGAAAAAGTTCGATCCTTTATTGTTGAAGGAGGCCGTACCCAATCCCAAGTGATAAAGCCCGGGAGCCGGGAATCCGATGGTGCCTGTTTGATTGTTGAGTACAGTGGATAACGTATCGTTGTCTGACTGACTGTCTGTGATTATGAGGGTCGACTTGTCGTCTACCAACAGCGTGGCGTCGTAACTGTTTGACATCAGACTGTGGTTGACTGTGACATTACCACCGGCATGACCCACGTTTTTCTCGTAAGAGGCGATTGGAGTGCCTACACCGTAGAACGTACTGTGGCTGACGTGTAACCAACTGGAGTCCTTGGCCGCCACGCCCAGGTTGGTGTTGATTATGGTGGCGTTGCTTACATAGACAGTTGATTGTTGGCCAACGGAGACCCCCTTGTCGGTTATATTAAATAGGAGTACGCTGTCAATCTGTACGTTGAGGGCAGCTTCTCCGATGTCGATGGCGTCACTGTTGGATCCCATGAAATCGTGGATGACCACGTTGCGGATCACCCCATCGGTCACTTCGTCGTAATCGATGCCATCGGTGTCTGGAAATTTGTTGCCCGTAAAGCGGCAATTTTCAATGTAGCGNNGTAGCCGTGACCGTACTTGACGTTGATCAAGTCGCCCAATACCTTGGAGTGAAGGCGGCTGTTGGTGATCTTGATGCTTGAGTACCTCGCCGAAAGGGGATTGGCTTCATTGTCTGTCAGGTTCATGTGATCGAGTACCAGGTCGGCGTCGAAGGCTGAAAGGGCAGCCACGGCGTTGTAGAGCCCTGGACCTTTGGAAGCCTGTTTGACGGTGACGTACCGCATCCTGGTGGTGTCAGTGGTGTGCAGGAAAAAGAGGGCGCCCCAATGATTGGCTTCCGTTTCCGTCGGCAGCAATTGAAAGGTGATGCTGTCGGAGACTGTGCCCAAGGCCTCGATGGCACCGTGTACCCGAATGCTGGCTTTGGCCGGCATGTTGACCACTACTCCAGGTTCGATGCGCAAAGTGGTGTGGGCAGGTACCACCAGGTCGCCGCTGACCAGGTAGGGTGAACCAGCCTTGGTCAGGACAGTGCCGGCAGGCAGGGTGTCTGACAGGATGGAGACGGATTCGGTCTGATAGACGGCCGTGAGGCGCGTGTCTTCGGTTAGCTCCAGCGTCAGGGTGGGAGAGGTTGAAACGAGGGTGGTCACGTCAGCCTTCAACACCGTCAGTTCGAGGTCAAACAGCAAGTCACTGCTGGAAGCGGCATTTTGATGCACTTCGACAGCCAAGGTGTTGACACCTGCGTGTAGCAACGACTTGTCAACGGCATAGGTGGTATAGGTGGTCTCGGCACTGTTGTTGATGGCCGTGGAAGCCTTGGTTTTGTAATTGATGCTACCGTCAGGCATGTTGGTGCGTATGATGGGGTGTCCGTTCAGGTAGACCACGGCACCATCGTCCCTGAGCAAGGACAGGATAAACTGACCTTGATGAAGGCTGTTCTCATCGAGGGTGAACGATTGCCGGAAGTAGGTGGTGATGTATTTATTGCTGCTGGAACTTCCGTAACTGACGGATGTACCGACTCCGCTATAGCCGTAACCGAGTATGCCCTGACCTGTTTTCCAGGCACTGTCATCGAAATCAGTGGCTGTCCATGCCTGGCCTTGGTCACTGCCATTATCGAGGTAAGACCAGGTTGCGGCTTTTGCGATCAGCACCTCACGGGTGGTAGTGGCCCAGCCCACAAAACGGTGACCGGGTTTTGGTTTGGCTTCCACGGTGATGGGAGCCAAGGTCGGGTATTGCCCCAGCCAGGCCGAAGCCTCCACGGCAGCCCCTTTCATCGCGCTACCTGTTGATAACTGGCCTTCTACCTGTAATCCGTTGAAACGCCAACGACCGGCCCCTGCAGGCCAGGTATCCAGCAGGAGGGAGGCTGGCAGGCCGAAACCATATTCTTGCAAGTCCTGTAGAATCACCATGGGTCTGCTTTCGGCAAAGGTGACCAGGTCGGCCACTTCTGTTCGCCAATAGGCCAGTGAAGGCAAGGCGTTGCCATAGCTGGATGTGCGTCCGAGCCATCGGGCTATGTGTTTGGGCATTTCGGCCTCAATGTCAGCGGCGTGTCGGTGGATTCTGGGCACCATGCGCCCCGGGTTGTACGTGGTGTACAGGTGATCGGCCAGGCGCGTACCCATATGGGTTTGATAGGTTTTGTTCTTCAGCAGGTCGGCCAGGGGCCAGACCGATTGACCGGCATAAAAGGACAGCATGTATTTGTCGTATTCCACAAAACCCCTGTCGAGGTCCATAAGTATCCAACGCCATTTGCCCCCATCCTTGGGTTTCCAGGCCATGGTATTATGGTCGATGGAACTATTGCCGGCATAAACTTCGGTGGCAATCAGATCGGTGAAGTTCTCGATGTCCATGTAGGCCGCGACACTGTCATAATTGGCTTGAATGGACAGGTCTTTCTTGACCAAACTCCAATAATGGTTCCAGGCTTCCAGGTTGCCGGACTCCACATAATCGCCGTTTTCGATCAGGTCGAACGTGCCTTCTTCCACGCCGTGATTGGAGGCAATGTAGTCTTCATCCACCTTTTCCCTGATGTTGTGGATGCCCATGTATTGCCCGTTTACATAGACTACGGCGGGTCTGAAGGCCATGTTTTCGAGATCCATGTTGTACTGATGGCAGGCTTGCTGAATCAGTCCGTCTCTGAAAAGGGTGTAACTCCAGTCGCTGCCTGAGGCCCTGAGTGCGAAATTGTCGAAGGTCGACCGTGAACGGTCAAAAAAGAGGGGGTAGTCCAGTTGGTTGCTGCCGTATTGTTTCCTGAAATAAACGCCCAGCATCTTTTGAGGTAGTTGCCAGGAATACAGGCCGTTGACTTTGATGCCGGCCCGTTCGTTAAAGGCGGCTCTGTTGCTGCCGTTGGTTTCAAACAACTCGATGTTGACCGGTATTTCCCATTCGGGTTTGAAATCCTGGACGTAGATACCGCGTTCAGCATCCCAGAAATGGAGGGAGTCTGTAACGATGGAGACCAGGGGTAATTGACCGCTGGTAAAATCCTGGCCCATGAAATAGGAATGTGTTTGTATGGGGCCGGCGATGAAGCCTGGTTGAAACATGCTGGCTCTGACCACTGTCGTGCTGTCAATCCAGAGTGGTTGGGAGTAAGCAGGCGATTCCTCGGTGGGTACCGAGCCGTCCAGTGTGTAGCGGATGAGGCCTCCCTGACTGGTGCTAAGCATCAGGCTGAAAGGTTGTCCGTAAATCCCACCTCTAACCGAAAAGGCAGGGCTGTGGGCGACTTGCCCGGCAAAGCCCGTTGTGCCATTGGCGGCTCCTGGTGTGGGGATCGTGTAAAATTCCCACTTGTCTGGGTTGGTTGGATTACGCCCGAAAGAGACATCGGTGAATTGGGGACCGAACTGCAG
>DOBD01000183.1 GCA_003506275.1 Bacteroidales bacterium
TGAGGAACGGAGCCGGAGGCAATGCCTAACTCCGCCTAGGGGAGCGGGACCGAAGAGAGAACAAGTGGTATAGAAACGTTGCAAAGAGGGCCAAGGGATGACAACCCTAAAGGGGTGCCATCCCCCGTATTAGAGGATGATCCGGAAGGTGGTGCCTTTGCCGGGTTCGGAGGATTTGACAAAGATCTTGCCACCGTGGTTTTCCTCGATGATCCGTTTCACCAAGGAAAGCCCCAGGCCCCAACCGCGTTGTTTGGTGGTAAAGCCAGGTTTGAACACCGTTTTGAAGTGGCTTTTCGGGATACCCTTGCCCGTGTCGGTGACATCAATGGTCAGGTGCTTGCCTTCAGAGGAAGCGGTGATGGTGATGGTACCCGATGTTTCCATGGCATCGATGGCGTTCTTACACAGGTTCTCAATCACCCATTCAAACAAGGGTACGTTTAAATTAACCAGGATAGGTTCTTTAGGTAGGAGCGTTTTGAAGGCGATTTTCTTGGAGCTGCGGTTTCGCATGTAGGTCAATGCATTTTCCAGGACAGGTTTCAACTCGACCGGGGTCAGGCTTGGTTTGGAACCAATTTTTGAAAAGCGCTCGGCAATGGTTTTCAAACGCAGCGTATCCTTGTCGATTTCCTTGAGCAACTGTTCGTCCACCTGTTTAAGTTTGAGTAATTCCACCCAGGCCAACAACGATGAGATAGGGGTTCCCAACTGATGAGCCGTTTCCTTGGAGAGACCCACCCATACCCGGTTTTGTTCCGACTTACGGGAGGCGTTCAAGGCAAAGACAGTAACCAGCAGGAAAACAAACATGACCAACAACTGAATAAAGGGGAAGTAGGTGAGTTTCCTCAGCAAGCTGGAATCATCATAATAGACGTATTGGATGTATGAGTCGCTGATTTTGACCTCAATAAATTGTTTTTTCCCCATGATGCGGGTTGCCTCTTCAGCGATGGCCAGGCTGTCTCCTTTGATGGAAGCTTTCAGGTTGTTCGTTTCCAGGATGGTACCGTTGGAATCGACCAGGATCACCGGAATATTGGTATTGCCTTCCATTACCTTGAAATTCAAGGTGTAGTCCATCTCCACACCCTCTTGCAGGTCGGTCGTGAGCAACCGCACAGCTTCAGCCCACAATTCGATTTTTTTCCGTTCTTCTTCGGCCAGATCGCCTGCCAACTTGTTGGAAAACAGGGTGGATAATAGGATCAGGGCGCCGGCTACGATGAAGAAGGCCGTTCTGAGTAAAGAAGTCGTTTCGTGGATGCCTTTCATGATGGATTTAAAGAGACAGTTCGACGGAAACAGGGCAATGGTCGGAGTGTACAACATCCTGATGGATGGCTGCTGACGTCAAGGCTGGTTTCAAGGAGGGTGTGATCAGGTGGTAATCGATGCGCCAGCCCAGATTGCGTTCCCTGGCAAATGATCGGTAATTCCACCAGCTGTATTGATCCGGTTCCTGGTTGAATACCCTGAACGTATCGATAAAACCGGTTTCTATCAATTTGTCAAACCAAGCCCGTTCTTCAGGCAGGAATCCGGAATCCTTGGTGTGCCGTTCCGGGTGGTTGATATCAATGGGTTTGTGACAGATATTGAAATCCCCGCAAACCAGCAGATTGGGCCGTTCCTGTCGTAGGGTATTCAAGAAGACCAGAAAGTCGTCCAGAAAGGTCATTTTAAAGGCTTGTCTGGCGTCGCCCATGCTGCCCGAGGGAATGTAGACGCAAAGGATGCTTACGTCGCCGAAATCAGCTCTGATCACGCGGCCCTCGCTATCATAGACAGGGTGGTTCATACCGATCACGACAGCATCAGGTTCCTTTTTGGAAAGAATCGCCACTCCGCTGTAGCCCTTTTTTACGGCCGAATGGTAATAGCAATGGGGGTAACCCGCTGCCCAGAAAGCGGAGGAATCGATTTGGTCGGGCTGCGCTTTGGTTTCCTGGAAGCAGACAACATCAGCCTCCGATTGGGTCAGGAAGTCGTTCAATCCTTTGCTGAGGGCTGAACGAACGCCATTCAGGTTGTATGAAAGAATGCGCATGGTTGGCGTATTAGGGTTTTTTGATCACTGAAGAGGCAAACACAAATTCATTCAGTCGTACATTGTTGCTGTGGTAGATGGCTTCCCGTCCACCTTCCCAGGCTTTGTCGCCCTGGTAGATGAAGAGGATGTTTTCTCCCATGGTCAACACCGAGANNTGATCACGGTGGTCATATTGAATTCGTTGGTGATGTCACTGATTAGCTCATCGATGGTGATGGATGTGAGAGGGTCCAGGCCTGAGTTGGGCTCATCGCAGAAGAGGTATTTGGGATTCAAGGCGATGGCCCTGGCGATGGCTGCCCTTTTTTGCATCCCTCCGCTGATTTCAGCCGGAAAGAGTCGATGGCTGTCTTTCAAGCCGACCCTATCCAGGCAGTAATCGGTACGAAGTTCCTGCTCCTGAGGGGAAAGGTCGGAGAACATACGGAGAGGAAAGCGGACGTTTTCTTCGATGGTCATGGCATCAAACAAGGCAGAGCCCTGGAACAGCATGCCCATCTCACTGCGCAGTTGTACCCGTTCACGTTTGTTCATACCCATCAATGATCGGCTGTCATACAGGATGTCACCGGCATCAGGATCCAACAAACCAACAACACACTTAAGCAAGACCGTCTTACCCGATCCGCTTTGTCCGATGATCAAATTGGTTCGACCAGTCTCAAAAACAGCGTCTATGTCTTTGATGACCATGCGTCCGTCAAATGATTTCTGAATGCTTTTGAGTTCAATCATGTCAGCAATAATTTGGTGAGAATCAGATTGAACAAAAGGATAAGGATGCTGCTGTTGACCACTGCGTTGGTGCTGGCCTTACCGACGTCAAGTGCCCCACCGTACGCATAATACCCATAATAGGAAGCTACAGACGTGATGAGGAAGGCAAAGACTATGGCTTTAATCAGGGAATAGTAGACGTACCAGGGAATAAACCAGTATTGGATGCCGTAGATGTAATTGGCTGGTGTGATAAGGTCGGTGAACAAGCTGATACCGTATCCACCAACAAGGCCGGAAAACATGCTGAAAATGACCAAAACGGGGATGAAAACCACGAATCCTGTAATTTTTGGTAAAATCAAGTAATTGGCCGAGTTGACACCCATAATGTCCAGGGCGTCGATTTGTTCGGTGATGCGCATGGTTCCGATTTCCGAGGCGATGTTCGAACCCACTTTGCCGGCCAGGATAAGACTGAGGATACTGGAACAAAACTCCAGCAGAAGGGTGTCACGTGTCACCAAGCCTGTCGTATACCTGGGCAACAAGGGGTTTTCCGTGTTCATTTGGGTTTGCATGGTCATGATAGCCCCGATGAAAACGGAAATCAACAACGTAATGGGCAAGGAGTCCGCCCCCAGTTTCTCGATTTCTTTCCAGGTTTGTTTGACAAAGAGCTTCCAGCGTTGGGGTACGGAGAAAGTTCTGTACATGAGCAGGCTGTAACGACCAACATGAAAAAAAAACTTCATAACCAGTCTGATGGTTTATTGGACGCCTTAGGTGGTCCTCTATTTCTCGCAAATATACCTAAAAATCGAGCAGTACAGCGATTATCGAGGGAGTTTTCGTACTTTTGCGAGCGTAACACCGTGACCCTTAACCATGCCAGAAGTAGAGCCTGAACAAGCGTTAATCTTGCGCACCGACAACCTGGTGAAACGCTACAGACAGCGGACCGTTGTCGACCATGTGTCCATTGAATTGAGACAAGGAGAAATTGTTGGATTACTGGGACCCAATGGCGCCGGTAAGACAACCACCTTTTACATGACAACAGGCCTTGTCATCCCCAATGAGGGACGCGTCTACCTGGGCGACCAGGACATCACCGATTATCCTGTCTATCGCAGGGCTCAAAGTGGCATCGGATACCTGGCTCAGGAGCCGTCTGTATTCCGTAAGATGACCGTCGAGGACAACATCCGCTCGGTCTTGGAAATGACCAAACTGTCTAAAGCAGCGCAAAAAGACTCGTTGGAGAGTCTCATCGCTGAGTTTCACCTTGAAAAAGTCAGGAAAAATATCGGGGACCGCTTGTCAGGGGGGGAACGACGACGCACGGAAATTGCCCGCTGCCTGGCCATCAGCCCTAAGTTTATCATGCTTGACGAGCCTTTTGCCGGGGTTGACCCCATCGCCGTGGACGATATCCAGCAAATTGTGTCCAACCTGGTCACCAAAAACATCGGTATCCTCATTACCGACCATAACGTACAGGAAACCCTGTCCATTACGGACAGGGCTTACATGCTGTTTGAAGGGAAAATTCAATTTCAAGGCACCCCTGAAGAATTGTCGAATAATGAAATCGTGCGTCGCAAGTACCTGGGTATGAGCTTTGAGTTGAAGAAGAAGCCTCACCGGGAAGCGGCCGCCAAGAAAGCCGGACTATAGTTTTCTATACATACGCATCACCCTTCTTCAACTGGGTATCGATGACGAATTGTCGTATTTCCTGTTCGTCTTCTTTTTTACAAATCATCAACACATTGCCGGATTCGGCCACAATGTAGCCGTCCAATTTGTGCAATACGACCAGTTTGTCGGCTGGCAACGAAACCAGGTTGTCGCTGCTTTCGTAAAACAAGGCGTCACACTTGAGGGCTGCGTTACCCTTATCATCCTTGGTTGAAAGGTCGTGCAACGATCCCCAGGTACCCAGGTCTGACCAGCCGAAATCGGCACATTGTACGTACACATTGGAGGCCTTTTCCAGGATGCCGTAATCGATGGAAATGTTGGGGCAGGCCGGGAAAATATTGTCGATGAAAGCCTTTTCCTCGGGGGTATTGAAGACATGTTGTCCGCTGTTGAAGCGGGCGGCCACTTCGGGCAACAATTCGTCGAACGCCGACAGGATGGTGCGCACATTCCAAAGGAAAATACCCGAGTTCCACAAAAATTCCCCACTGTCAAGAAAGACCTGAGCCAGTTCGGCGTTGGGTTTTTCAGTAAATGTCTTGATTTTGGAAATGTTTCCTTGTTTTTGAGGCCCCAGCTGTATGTATCCGTACCCGGTTTCAGGCCGGTTTGGCTTGATACCGATGGTCAGCAGCACATTGTTTTCGGCAACAAAGTCCATTCCTTCCTTGATGCGGGCCAGAAAATCTTCTTCCTTTAGGATGAGGTGGTCGGAAGGGGCCACCACAATGTTGGCATTGGGGTTGACAGCCAGAATACGGTTGGAGGCGAAAGCAATGCAGGGAGCGGTGTTCCTGCGTTGCGGTTCCAGCAGGATCTGCGATTCCTTCAAGGCAGGAAGCTGCTGCATGGTCAGTTCCTTGTACTTCTGGTTGGTGACGATGTAGATGTTGTCGGCGGGAATGAGTTTGGCGAAACGATCGTATGTTTGCTGGAGCAGCGATCGTCCCGAACCGAAGAAATCAAGGAACTGTTTGGGTAAGGAGGTGCGGCTGGCCGGCCAAAAGCGGCTGCCGATGCCGCCGCTCATGATGACGCAATAGTTGTTGTTCATGGTTGCCCGTGATTGGTTAGACTAGCCAACCCGGTTGCAAGTGGCCAGGGTTGGTATTATCTACCAAAGATAACAAAAGGTTTCCAATACGGGTCGATGTCCCGTTACTTTTTAGCGCTGGCTTGGGGGTTTTCATCCCCTTTCTTACGGGCTTTGGCACGACGATCCTGCTCTTCCTTGTCCCTGGCTTCCTTCAGGGTTTTTTCGTCGGGCTCCCATAGGGCATCACCCAAACCTTGCAATGATTTCTCCAACCTTATCTGTTCAGCCTTGATGTCCTCAGGTGTCTTGCAGTAATCATAAATCGATTGATTCTTCAGGTTGGACACCTTGTAAATATCGCCTTTGTACCTGCGTTGGTTGAAGTAATCGTACAAAGTGATACGCTCCACACTGTTCAGGGAGTCGGCAGCAATGGCTTGCCCGGATAGATAATCCTTAAGGGCTTCAATGGGCACCCAAAACATGGGGAAAAGACGCGTACCTTCATAATCGTCTGAACGTACCAGCACAGGGCAGAGGGCTACGGTTCTCGTTTGGATGGTGCTGTTGCGTTGATCCAGGTAAACCACTTCTTTCACGTAATAACGCAATACTTCCGAGGTGGGGATGTCGATGGCGTCAATGTCGAAAATCGGGGTGTTGGGTTTTCTCGGGTCTGTCTTTTCAGTGAAGGGAATGTCGAACCGTTTCAATAGATCCTTGAATTTGATGGCGTAGGCTTCCGTAAAGACTTCTCGACCGTCCAGGTATTCATATGCCTTGACCCGATTCTGGGCAATGGCCTCGAAAAGGGCGGAAAAGAGGTTCTTGCGGTCGGCAGTGGCTTCAACCGGGTAATACAGGGAGGCGTTTTCGCTCACGGAAAGGTCGACAATACGGTAGACGTCGCGTTTCCAGGCTATGTCTTCTGCCCTGGTCTTCAAAGGCTCCGGTTGTTTGGCGTTTTTAAGCGACAGACCGGTTACTGCTCCCGAATAGGTTTGGGTAGTTGTCGGTGCTTGTGTGGCCGTTCCGGCTGGTTGGGCCGCATTGGTTTGAGCAGGTACGTGGCTCAAGCTGACACAGAAAGCCAGTGTGAGGACGAGGCGGATGGGATTGCCAAAGGTATGCATCGTTTCGAGTGTTTAATTGATGATTACTTCCATGGGTGACAGGGTTTGTTCGATCCCGTCAGGGCCTATGGCTTTCACATTCGAGATCCACAGACGCTTGCCACGGGTCAAGCTGCGGATCTGATTTTTTTGCTGGTCGGAGAAGCGGGCACCTTGGGAGCTTTCCATCAGGGTGTTGCCCATGGAGTCATATATCAAGGTTTTGAATGAAATCACTCTGAAATTAACTTCCAGCAGATCGTCGTCCAGCGCGGCGATGATGCCAGGGACATCGAGGAGGATGGATTTGCGGAAGCCTACACCGCCCTTGTAGCGACGTGTCAGCCCGTTCTCGTCCTTATATTCGATAAATGGTCTGGGTTCGGGTAGCGGGCGCACCCTGAAGGGCGTTTTTTGGACAACCTGGCTGCGTCCGTCCATCAAGGCCGTGACAGTGATGAGGCATTCCTGTCCCGGGCGGGTGGGTTTGGCCACCCAAAATTGACCGGACCTTGTTAAACTGCCGTTGCTGCTGGTAGCCGAAATCTGTCGGTCGGTTACCCCGGGCACCGAAATACTCACCTTGTTGTCGATGCCTGCGTACAACACGTTCATGAGGGTGTTCGAAACGGTAGCCATGGGTTCCACCACGGTATATTTCTGGGCGAAGGGGTGGCGTTGGAGGCTACCATCGCCTCTACGCATTTCAATATAGCCATCTACCGGGAAAACACCGGGTTTGGAGGCAAACGCTTCAAAGTAACCATTTCTGGAAGGATCGAGCAGGCGGCCGTTCACAAAGATGTTCGGTCGTTGAGTGGAGTCTTCAGCAGACAGGACAATGTTGGCCTTGTAGCTATTGCCCATCACGACATTCTCGGAGTTGGGAATCACGTACGCCTTGATTTGATTGACCCTGAAGTCGCCCACATCCACGTTGTTGATCAACGTATGCAATACCTCTCCTTCGGCGTACCGGATGTCGTTTTGCAGTTTGGTAAACATGGTGACGACGGCCCCCAGGGGCATGTTATCAAACAGGGCAATTTCCCAATTGCTGGCTTTTTTCTTGGACCGTTTGGAGGGTTGGGTGTTGAAGTTGTCCATGATCACTTTTCGTTTCAAGGTGTCGGTGACCATACCCATGATGAACGTGCGGTAATTCTCGATGGCTAGGCGCAAATCCCGGCCCCGGCGGCTGTTGGGGGGCAACATCACACGGGAGGCAGCGTCCAGGTTATCACTGCGCTTGATGTTGTGGATGTCGGCTTTCTTACCGTCGGCCTCCTTGACGCAACGCCACTTGAGATCATCGATGTGGCTGTATATCGAATCGGAACGTTGCTTCAGTTGTTGGGCTTGATTATACCAGTCCCTGGTTTTCTCGGGATTGGTGGTATAGAGTTCCTCAAAACGGGCGTACATATCCCGGTTTTGAGCCGATGAGTTTTCTGTACTCACCGTCAGGCTGTCGTCAACCAATTCGAAACCATGTAACACGTCAGATGAGACGTTGAGCGCCAGCATGCACAATAAGAGGATGTACATGAGGCCGATCAACCGTTGACGTGGGGTTTCGGGAGCGTTGCTTGCAGGCATAGTGTCGTTCTTAGTGCGTTAAATCATCAACCGCAGGCCTTAGCCGGCTTGTTCCTGATTATCTGTAGGTTCGGAGGGCGATACCGGTGGGGTGGGTTGCGTGGGTCTGGGGGCGGAAAATCCACCAAATCCCTGCCCGGGAATCATGGCATCCAACATGCGGGAATAGACCCGGTTAAGGTGAGCCAGGTTGTCGGCCATGTTTTCGGTTTCNNGGTTTCCTGGCGGAAGCGGTCGGAGCCGTCCATGGAACCTTCGTACATATCCCTGATGTGCAGGAGCCCTTTGTTGACCCTGTCGATGGTGTCAATTTGCGAACTGATGCTCTTGAGTTGGATTTCGTAGATCGTGTTCAGTCCATACAGGTTCTTGTTCAACACGCCCATTTGTTCCACATAGCCCTTGGAGTTTTCGGAGATATCGCTGGAGTTGTCGGTAATGCTCTTGTAGGAATCCAACAGAACATTGGATACTTCGGCCAAGGAGGAGGTGGCGTTGCTGAAGCGACCCAGGTTGTCGGCCATGTCTGAGAGCTGATTGAGGTATTTTTCCGTCACTTGCGTGATGTCGGCCATGTTGTTGAGTTGGGTAACGGCTTCACCCATGCGTTTGATGCTGTCGGTCAAGGTCTGGGCGTCTTCGTCGCTCAGTTGGACCTGTGGGGGCAGGCCGAAGCTTTGCAAGGCCTGTTCGGTCGTGATGTTGGCCAGCGGATTGCTGTGCCTGGGACCTGCACCACCGCCACCGGGATAGCCACCGCCAGGGTAACCACCTCCTGGATAACCTCCTTGTGTGCCTCCGGCTGCAGCTACGCCAGGTTCGCCACTGACACCGGTGGCTTGACCGCCTACGATGTTGACAATGCCACCAGTCACACCACCGGGGCCAAATTCGGGTCTGTCTTCATCCTTATGGGTGACGAGTATGGGGAACACTTCTTCCCACCGGTAGTTTCTGAAAGGAGGTTCAAATGCGGACAGGGCAAAAATGAAGACCTCGGTCCCCAGCCCAATGGAGAGGGCAATGTTGGCCCCTTCCAGGTGTAACAGCTTGAATAAGGTGCCCAGAATAGCCAGGGCTGCCCCAAAGCCATAGCAGAAGTTAAAGATGGTCTTGCCTCTGTGACTGCCCAGAAAATGGGACAGTTTGGTGCGGAAGCTTTTCTTATCGGTTGGTTGAGTCGACATGGGAATGATGTTTGTGCGTGATAATTAGCGGGATCTGGATTCTCCGATTTGGCTGCGAACACAGCGGAAGCCAATGAAAGAACGGGTTTCGTTCAGGTACTCATAGGAACGGGCATTCACTTCGATGAAGCGGGCTGCATCTTTCCAGGAACCGCCCTTGACTACCTTGCGCTTGTTGATGTAAAAGTCACTGTGATTGATTTTGCTGTGCAGGCTGGGATTAAGGTCGTTCATGTCCTGATAGGCCGATTCGCTCCAGTTACTCGAAGTCCATTCGGCCACATTGCCTGCCATGTCAAACAAGCCGTAGGCATTGGCCGGATAGCTGGCCACCTTGGCTGTGGTCATGTGACCGTCCTGGGGATAGCCACCTTCTGCGACCTTGAAGTTGGCATAATAACAGCCACCTTCGGTATTGGTTTTGTTGCTTTTCCAGGGAAAGCGCCCTTTGGGTTGCTTCCCCCTGGCGGCCAGTTCAAACTCTGCCTCTGTGGGCAACCGATAATCCAGCACCTTTTGGCCCCTCTGTGCCAATGATTGGTTCAAGTACATGGTGCGCCAGTGACAGAAAGCCATGGCTTGTTGCCAGGACACTCCCACCACGGGATGAGCGTTGTAAGCCGGATGAGAAAAGTAATTCAGCAAGTATGGGTCATTGTAGCTGTTGGGAAAGTCATTGATCCAACAAGTGGTATCCGGATAGACAGGTACAATGTAAGTGTTCAGGAAATCCCAGCGGGATCTCAAGGGACGGGTGATGGAGGTGTTGATCACCTGGCCATTTTCCGTCACATAGGCTGTATCTTTGGTTATCATGACCTGAGGGAGCTGAGCGACATTCAGGTCGGTGTTACGGGTGCGTTTGGCTAAGGCAAGCTGGTTTTCCCGCTTGGCGGCGGCTTCGTTGTCAAACCATTCGTACTTGTACAGGTAGCGGTCGGGATTGTTGATGAGGCCTCCCAGCACGTCGTCCTTATCGAAGAAATAATTAAGGGCAGTCAATTCTTCTTCGGTAGCCCGCTTGGCAGAAGGAATGGGAATCTTCCAATTCAAACGAGGAGTGATGGGGTCTCCTTCAGCATTTTCCGTGATTTTGTATTCCTCATTTCCACCAAAGGCAGGATCGGCCAGTTTTTCCCGGATAATGGAATCTCTGACCCAATTAAGGAAGGCCCTGTACTGACCGTTGGTGATTTCAGTTTCGTCCATCCAGAAGGAACCGACGGAAACCTTTTTTGAGGGGGTGTTCAGTCCGAACAGGCTGTCTGTTTCTGCTTGCCCCAATTCAAACGAAGCCTGTTCAACCAAGACCATGCCGTAGGGTGTGGGTTCGTTCCAAAATTTTTTCTCGACGCCAATCAATTCACCGTTGTCATACGAGCTGCAGGAAAACAACAGCATCAGCACACAGCCAGTGATTAAGAACTTTCTCATGTTGTTAGAGTATTCGTATACTTTTTTGTTTTTTGCTGACGGAAGCCGTTTCAATTCTTCGGGCATAACGCAGGAAAATTTCGTGACTACCGCCTGATGCTCCCCAAAGTGCCAATGAAATATCGTAGGCGTAACCGATGCTCAACCCCTGAGGGAGCTTCACGCCGGCAGATACGATCACGGCATCCTGTGGTCGCCAGCCAGCCATTCCCCAGTACGTATCCTTATAGGTTAGTCGGGCAGAAAGGTCTGCTTGCCACGCTGTAAGGTCTGTTTTCAGCAGGAATGACGGCTGCAAGGTGTATAACGGGTTGGATAATTGAATATTGTATCCCCCTGTCAAATAATAGGTGCGGGCAGGTACGAACTTATAGGCATCTTCGCTGGGTGTTTCCTCACCTTCTTTGAGCTTGACGGCCATACCGGTTAGGTGAGACACTGACAGTCCGGTGTGAAAACGGGGATGGCTGAACCATAGTCCCAGGTTGATATCGGGTATCATGCCCTCAAGGTTGCCTGCGGGCTTGGAAGGGTCGCCGGGTACGTGGTATTCGCTGGAGGGGATATAGATACCCCCAGCATCAAACACCTGCTGGAGCATCCCCCCTTGCACGCCCACTCCCAACAATCCATTCCAGAGCGGTTTTCTATAGGCGTACTGGGCCTGTAACAACTGAGTACTGAACAAGCCGTACGTTTCGTTCATGATCAACAGACCAAATCCATGCCTGGATGCTCCAAACAGTTTGGGTAAGGAAGCATTGAGCAGGAAGGTCTTAGGCGCGTTGTCAATGCTGGTCCACTGCTGACGGTTGGTCAAATTCACCACCAATTCTTCCCCTTCGCCAATGGCGGCAGGATTAAACAGGGCAGGATTGAGCATATACTGACTGAACTGACCGTCAAACTGAGCCTTGGCCACCAGGGCAAACATCAGCAAGAGGACGGTTAAACAGCGATGATGTATGGAAAAGACGTTTCGCATAAAAATCCAACACTTGTCTGGGTAAAGACAAGGGATAGTGAACAATAATAACAGAAAAGGCGTGAAAAAATTGTGTTTGACGAAGATTCAACCATAAAAAAAACGGTGACACGTTGGTGCCACCGATGTAGTATTCTGACGAGCAATGCCGTTTCTATGGTTGAAGAAAAGAGATTGACGTCAATACTCCTCTTCATTAAAAAAGAAGTCTTCCTGACTGGGGTAATCGGGCCAAATATCTTCTATGCTTTCATATATTTCACCTTCATCTTCAATTTCCTGGAGATTTTCAATGACTTCAAGGGGCGATCCGGATCGGATGGCATAGTCAATCAACTCGTCTTTGGTTGCAGGCCAAGGTGCATCCTCCAGTTTTGAGGCCAATTCCAACGTCCAATACATGAGCAGGGCGGTTAAGAGGTTACTTACTATCAGAATGTCAACAAATTACAGAATCAATCCAAAAGGAGTGCCTGTTTTTGATTTTGTCGCAAAAATAGAAGATTCTTTTTACAAAACAAGCCCCGATATCAATTATTTGGCAGGATCCCAAAAAATTTCCTGGCTATCAAACAGACAGGCCTTTCTGGCCAGGCAATACAAGTAATCAGACAATCGATTCAGGTACACGATAATCCCCTCGTCAACGTCATGGATTTTTGAAACTTTCACGGTGAGTCGCTCTGCTCTTCTGCAAACAGTTCTGGCTACATGGCACAAGGAGGCCGACTTATTTCCACCCGGGAGGATGAATCGATCTTGTTCAGGTAGCTTGCTCAACAGGTCGTCGATTTCCTGTTCCATGCGGAGTAACCGATCTTCCGTGACCGGCTCTTTGAAATGGGGGTCCTTGACCGTGTTGTCGGTGGCCAGGCTCGATCCCAAGCGGAAAAGCTGGTGCTGAATGAGTTGAACGTATTCTGCATCGTGTTTGTCGTGCAACTCGCTGATGACCAAGCCCAGAATGGCGTTCAGTTCGTCCAGGCTTCCATAGGCGTCCAGACGGATGTCGTCTTTAGAGACCCTGGTGCCACCAATAAGGCCGCTGGTCCCTTTATCACCTGTTTTGGTATAAATTTTTGTCATAGTGGGAGGGTTATAAGTGATACGTTTTTTTTTCAAGGTCGGGTCTGAACAAGAGGATTCCAAAACGGTAGACCTCCAGGCTGGCAGTGACGGAAGGATATTGACAGGCAAACGCCCAACAGGCTGCCATGTCTTTGTCAAAGGGGCGGTTGACCACCAATACGCTTCCATGATGGCAACGTTCGAGGCAAGCCATCATGACGGCCATCAGGAAGGAGTTGTCGGGATGGGGATTGATTACCACCAGGTCCAGGCTCATTATTTGTGGTATCTGTTGTTGAAGGCTTTCGTAGCGTAAGATAGGATAAATACAGAGGTTGTCGGTATGCAGTCCGGCTGCCAGGATGTGTGTCCTGGCCAACCCATCCTCATCGTATGCGAGGACATCAACACGGTGTTTGGTTCCTGCCGTGGCCAAATAGGCCAAGTCTGGAGTCCCTTTACTACCTACGTACAAGGAGTGGTTGGCACCAATATCCATGGTCAGCCTGAATAAGAGTCGGCCGAACCGATGCGCTTGCTTGTCGGCTGGATGATGACGCATCAACGCATCAAAACAGTAGTATGAATGCTTGTTGAACAGCACATCGGTCAGCAGGTGGTATAAATAAGGGGAGTGTATGCCATGGCCTTTACGGCGTCTAAGGCGCAAAATATGGCTCAAGGGCGATGTCACACCGGTTAAACCATGTGTGGCCCCAAAGCGGGCTGGACGGACGATGCGTCGGGTAACTCCTGGCATGTGGATCCTTTTCTGATGCAAAGATACCCAACTCTTTTCAAAAATGTTGGTATGGAT
>DOBD01000108.1 GCA_003506275.1 Bacteroidales bacterium
TTTTTTCAGGGATGCCATCCTTTTATTCACTAAGTATTGCGGCAAAACCGCCTCCTGAAGCCATGTCAATGACCAGGCGACCGGATTTGTCCACTGGCTTGACTTCTCGTTTATAATCCTGGGCATAACGGTCGGCGTTGATGCCGTCTTTCATCACTGTCATGGTGTAAGCACCGTCAGACAGGAAATCGAGGGAAACCTCCAGTTTTCGTGGTGTGGCATCTGTCATTGCACCCACATACCACGTCGTTCCCTTGCGACGGGCCACCACGATGTAATCGGCCACGGCCGCTTTCAATACCCTGGTTTCGTCCCAGACAGTGGGTATGCGGGTAATAAAATCGACCGTCTCCTGTTCCTTTTTGTAAATGGATGGCGATTCGCACATCATTTGGAGAGGCGATTCGTACACCACGTACTTGGCCACTTCATGGCAACGGGTACCCAAACCCATGGGACGTTCATAACTGACCTTATGATTGATGGGATGAGCGTTCAACATAGCACCGGGGGTGTAATCCATAGGTCCGGCCACCATACGGGTAAAGGGCAGGGTCAGGTTGTGCTCGGGCGTGATATCGGCACCCCATTTGTTGTTTTCGTTACCCTTAACCCCTTCGTAACTCATCACATTGGGGTATTTTCGGCGGAGGCCGGATGGTTTGAAAGCGCCATGGAAATCAACCAGCAGGTGTAGGCGAGCGCATTCAGCAGCAATCTGTTCATAGGAAGCCACCATGTACTGGTCGTTTCGTTGCATGAAATCAACCTTGATGCCTTTGGCGCCCCAATTGGCGTACGTTTCAAGGATAGTCGTCATGTCCGCATCCAACGGTTTCCACAAGACCCATAGAACGATGCCCACGTTTTTCTGCTTACCGTACGCAATCAGTTCCTTCACATCAATGGCAGGGTTGCAGGCGGTAATTTCGGTGGTCGATTTGGTCCAGCCTTCGTCAAGGATCACGTATTCGATTGAGTTATCGGAGGCAAAGTCAATGAAGTATTTGTAGGTCTCCGTGTTGATGCCCGATTTGAAGTCCACGCCAAAAATATTATTGGCATTGTACCAATCCCAAGCCACCTTGCCTGGCTTGATCCAGTCCGTCTTTTCCAATACACATGGTTCAGACAGTTGATAGGTGAGGTTGCTTTCCACCAGGGTAGCGTCGTTGTCGGTCAGGATGAACACCCTCCAGGGAAACGATTTAGCGCCATTCACCTTGGCGATATAAGGGGCTTCTTTCGTGATTACGTCGTTGCGATCGGCGCCACGGCGACTGGGCTCAGTTTCCAATACATAAGGCGGAAACTTGGTGACGAAGCCACCCCGACCATTGCTCCTAAGGAACATCCCCGGGTACTGGTGCAGCGCTGTTTCAGTGACCAATACCTTGGCCTTGCCTGGCAGTTCCACCAGCAAGGGGAGGCAGCAAAATTGCTTCTCAGTCAAGTCAGCCAGTTTGACGTAAGGATACCAACTTTCGTTGTGCGAATAGGTCGATGTCTCTTCGGTGAAGTAACAGGCGGCTCCAGAAGGGAAGCTCAGATCCATTTGTTCTGCCATCACTTCGCTCGCATTGGCATCGGTCTTGACAAAGCGATAAGCCACCCCATCGTTGTAGGCCCTGAACACCAGGTTGTAGGCACCCTTGAAGGTCAGGGTCAATTCCTGGCAATGGTCATCAATCAAGGCGTCCTTGTGGGGGACCACTGGTTTGATCTGGGTTTTGATGACCTTAATGGCATTTTTAGACAAGCGGGGGGCTTTGCCCAGGTTTTTATCCGACAAGGTCATGGATACGACAGCATCGGTTATCATTGGCTGACCCTTCAACGTGGCCGACCAGCTGATGACATCGTTGACCTGGACTTTAACCACCACCTGACCATCAGGTGATGAAACTTCCAATTGTTTGGCACTCAGTGAAATTACTCCGAAAAACAGCATCAAGGCTGTAAAAATGGTGGTTCTCATGGGTCTGTATTGCATTAGGGACGCACTAAGGTAGTAAAAACGTACCTCCTTGAATAGCCCAGTTGTATGATTTGGGGGTTTGTGGCAGAAAATTGGGCGTTTGTGGCAGTACTATTACGGGAATTTTTCAACCCAGACACAAAAATTCTCAGAGGGGAAAAAATCATTCCTGGACCAAAAGTAGGTTTGGCCACAGATGGAATCGGGACTCAACGACAGACTGTCGATACGCAAATCATCGTCTACCTTCAACGAGTACGCGGCTTTTTTCAATGCCTGGCCCCAGGTTTGCGTTGATTCCAGCACGTATTCATTCACCCGCCGAGAAGGCTGAGCATACTCAATATTGACCACAATCGTATCCCTTGGCATCATCCACACATGGAAGAAAAATCCATTTTCCACGACCTTGACATCCAATCGTTCTGCCTTCGTCACGTCAATCACCTTGAAAAGACGGATGGAATCCGTCCGAGCAGCAACGGGGAAAAAGATGGCCGAACGTAGACGTTCATCGGTGGAATTGGCAAGAAAATAGAGTCCATTGACGGTAAACCATTCAGCATCCAGTTCAAAATCAATACTTTCCTGAAAAAAGGACGGACGCTGACCAAACAACGGAGTGCCAGCTAACAGCAAAAATAGCAGAGGCAACAGTTTGTTGGAATTCACGGTTTTACCAGCAGTTTCGACGTTGCCAGCCTGACACCGTCCATGGATACCGTTAGCAGGTAAAAGCCTTCCCGCTCAGGCACTTCAAACAACACCTCTTTCGAGATGATGCGTTTTGACCACAGCTGCTTGCCCTCACCATCCACCAGGGTCAAGACCATGGCTGACGCTGTCATGGGTAAATCAATCAGCACCGTGGCCATGCCGTTGACAGAGGCCGGATTAGGCAATACACTAAACGGCAGGTCGGGAACAACAGGTCGGGAAATCCCACCAACGAGGGAGTCTTTCAAATAGATATTCATCGTAAGCAGGGAATCGGGCTCTATCTCGAAGGAGAGGGTTTCAATATCCCTAAAGGTAGGATCATTCGCCACAAAAACGACCATGTCAACATAGGAATGCCGCTTAGCCAGTACCTGAACAGTGTATTCACCCTGCTCATTGGAGGGGAAAAAAGTATCCCAGCGGTCGAGAGAAAAAGTAAGACCAGGTACAGGCCTGTGGTTTTTGTCGTAAATAACGCCCTGCAAGGTCCCATAAATTCCCTGAGAGTCGTTTTGAAACCCTAGCGTCGGTGAAGCGTCTTTCACATAGCCCATATAATAGTAACAGAGTGATTGCCCTAATTGCGGCGCCGATATCATGGCTCCCGGACAGTTGCCAAAAATCAATGTGGTGTAGTCCAGCAAGTAAGAATTCGTTAACCAATCACCATATGCAACAGTCACTGTATCACCTTTGCGATTGATGTTCAAAGGAGTACGCAGTTGTTCCTGTTTCAGTACGACATACCCCCAGGGCTCGGTCATCAGTTCATGGGACAACCAGGCTGTATCGCTACCTGAAATGAGACAAATACTGTCCAAAGGGCCGATGATGGTATCAACGGCGGGGCGGGTATAAAACAATTCGATCGTCCAGGCACCCTCCTCATCAAAAATAAGCTCTGAAACATAGGCATCCGGAATGTATACGGGATTGGCCTTCAAATTGGTTCCAACAAGCGCCACTACCAGAAAAACGGCTAATATACAGGCTTTTTTCATGGTTATTCTAACAGTAGTATCAAACAAACATAAGGATAAATGAAAGGATGTGTGCGCTTGTAGTGTTAATTTATGTTAATATACGCATACTTGCCGTATCATTTCTTTGATGCTAGTACTGGAGAAACGGCCGATACAAACGCCAAAACGCCGCGTTCGAGGTCAACGATCAGGGATTGATCATCGCTGAAATCCGGTGTTTCCACCATCACTGCATCAACGATGGAAAAACCATGATCTGAAGGGGATGGCACCCTATACCCCTGTGCATCCTGCGCCGCGAAAATAGCTCGGTATGTCTTTTGTACCTGGCGATTTTGTCCGGCCAGCCAGACCTCAAACCGCCGCAGTCCGTGATTGAACACGATGGCGACTTTAAGTTGCCGCTGTTTCAAGGCAACCGGGGTGAAAGGGAAGTAGGTGATGGAAGCCTCGTTGTGGTAGAGGGAACCGATCACATACCCCTGCGGGTACTGCTTGATAAAGTGGGAACGCAGGGCTCTCATGAAGCCCGAGACTCCCGTGTATTCCATTTGACTCATTTGATGGATTGTATGATGGTTTCAAACCTGGTTTGACTGATGGGGTGGTAACTGATTACTTTTCCTTTGTAGATGAGGCAAAAGGAACCAAAAGGACTGGGATTATGTTGAGCAGCGTCGGCTGTGTTCAAATCGATCAAACGTGTTTCAAGATGATGCGTATTGATGGCTGAATCCATTATGGCATGGACGTTCTTTTCCGTATAGGGGCATTGAACCGAACGCATGATGGTCAGTCCTTCCTGGTAAGCCGATAAGTCGGTCAACACCTCTTTTCTAAAAGAGGGCCGTTCAGTCTTTTCGTCAAATGTCAACGCCAACAGTGAAAAATCCGGTGCAGCCTTGTCAACCACCTCAAAACCATGCTTCAGGAAAATGGCAGCGTCAGCCATGAAGGAGCCCTTGCGGGTCACAACGGCTACGCCGGCAAGGTGTTGATCCCTGGCTTCCTGGATGCATGTCTCCAGCAACAGGGAGGCATACCCCCTACCCTTGTATTCCTTCTTAAATCCCACAAACAGGCAATGAATAAACAGGTATGCCTCGGCAAGCACTGGTCGATGGGCATAGCGCCCGGGGATATACTCTATCATGCCTTGATTACTCCCTGAAACCATCAGCGCTTTAATCCTCAATCCCTTTGGATAATACCGTTCATACCAGTTTATTTTTTCCCTGAGTTCCTTGTGTTTTTGGGCATCCTTGTAACCACAAACCCCGTAGTCGGCCATATTGGCTGGTGTCAATTCAATACACGAAACCTTTTCCATCCGTTGTACCTCCATTTCGTTAAACAATATCGTCAATTTCACCCTTCAAATATACACGACATGCTGTCATCAGCAGCACATTTTCTTTATATTTGTTGGTTTTAACGTCAAAACAGCACGCATGAACTTTACTGCCATCGATTTTGAAACAGCCATGGATCACCACATCTGTGCAGTAGGTATCGTCTGTGTGGAGGATGGAGTGGTGGTCGATGAGTTCAGCGCGCTGATCAGACCACCGGGCAACCAGTACAGCTGGTTCACCATCAAGGTACACGGCATACAACCCCATGACACGGCCAACGCTCCCTCCTTCCCCGATATTTACCCCGAAATCGCCAGGCGTCTTAAAGGCCGGGTAGTCGTCGCGCACAACGAAGCGTTCGATCGTTCCGTCCTGAAAAAGACAATGGCTGACTACGGACTGGATTACAGCGACCTGGAACTGCCTGAGCCCTGGGAGTGTACCTGCCGGATCTTTCGCGCCAAGGGGTATCGCCCCGCCAACCTGGCAGCCTGCTGTGAACGATTGGACATCCCGCTCAATCACCATGAAGCCCTGAGCGATGCCAAAGCCTGTGCGGCGTTGTATCTTACCGCCATGAATCAGCGACAAACCATACCTTGTTACCATGATTGACCTTTCCATCATCACGGTCAACTACAACGGTCTGGCTGTAACCATCGATATGCTGAACAGCGTCCAAAAACACCTGGAAGGCTGTCGATATGAGTGCATCGTGCTCGATAACGGATCGCGCGAAAACGAAGCCATTCCCCTTCAACAAGCCTTTCCGTCATTCACCATCCTCAGGAGCGAGGTCAACCTGGGGTTTGCCGGTGGCAACAACCGCTGTCTGGAACAGGCGAGCGGACGCTACCTGTTTTTTCTCAACAACGACACCCTGTTGTTGGACAACACCGTGATGAACCTGATCAATTACCTGGACAATCACCCGGAAATTGGAGCGTGTTGCCCCAAAATCAAGTATTTACACCCGGAAAACACCCTTCAATTCGCCGGTATCAGCGCCATGTCCCGTGTCACCTTGCGCAACAAAGGCTTGGGTTTCGGGGTACCCGACAGGGGGGCAGTTTGAGACCCCTCAACCCACGCATTACCTACACGGTGCAGCCATGATGGTGAGCCGGACAGCCCTTGAGAAAGTCGGTCCACTACCAGAGGTCTATTTCCTTTACTACGAAGAAACCGACTGGAGTGAGGCATTCAAACGCCATGGGTTTGAATTATGGTACGTACCCTTGACCACCATCATCCACAAGGAGGGCCAATCGACCGGCTCAGGCAGCCCGCTCAAGCAGTACTACCTGACCCGAAACCGACTGTTGTTTGCCAAACGCAACCGGAGCAAGGGTGATTTCACCGTGTTCGCCCTCTATTACCTCCTGATATCCTGCACCAAAGATCTTTGCCTGTATATCATGAAACGCAAGCCTCAACACGCCAAGGCTATTCTGGACGGTTGCAGGGATTTTTTCGCAGGTCGTTTTGGCCAACGATCCTGAGGGTCAATTGGTGGGATGGACGTAAAACCGTACCTTTGCCGAAACGGCATACCTCCCATGAAAACAACAGCCCCCCGCCTTTCAACCGGGCTATTACTGTCTCTAGCCCTGTTTGTTTCCGGAACCATCGCGGGAAAAACGGCCATCCACTACACCGTCACCATACCTGATCCCGCATCAAGCCGTTATGTGGTCGAACTATCCTTGACAGCCGCCTCAGATAGTGTGACCTTACGTTTGCCGCGTTGGATGCCCGGGTATTACCAACTGATGTCTTACGCGGACAACCTGCGTATCCTTACCTGCACGGACAACCAGGGCAACACCTTGAAACTGGACACGCTCGCCACTAACGCCTGGCGGCTGAAAGGGGTCAAAGGAAAAGCCGTGACCCTGACATATACGGTCGATGCCCGTAAACAATTTGTTGCCAACAGCCTGGTTGACAAACAGCACGCCTACCTGGTACCCGCTCAATCATTTCTGTACGAAGACGGCAACCTCGACAGGCCGGCCATCGTTTCCGTCAAACTGCCTGAAGGTTGGTCGTCTATCGCCACCGGACTTGACACTGATCCCGAAAACCCGCATCGCTTCTCGGCCACCTCCATGGATGTGCTGTACGACTGTCCCCTACTGTTAGGCAATCTGAAAAGCCTGCCCTCCTTCAAGATCAACGGTATTGAACACCGTTTTCTCGGCTACGACCTGCAATCCTTCGATGGAAGGGCCTTGATGACTGATTTACAGCGCATCGTACAAGCTGCCGTAGACCTGATGGGAGACATACCCTACGACACCTACACCTTTATCGGCATCGGGCCGGGCAACGGAGGTATCGAACACCTCAACAACTGCGTGGTGAGTTTTACCGGCCAGGGCCTTGACACGGAAGAAGGTCGACTGAGAAACCTGCACTTTCTGGCCCATGAGTATTTTCATCATTTCAACGTGAAACGCATCAGGCCTGTTGAGTTAGGCCCCTTTGATTACGACCGGGAAAACCGCACCACCCAGCTCTGGGTCAGTGAAGGTTTGACGGTTTATTACGAATCTGTCCTCCTGTTGAGAGCCGGATTGATCGACAGCGCTACCGTTCTCAAAACCATGGAAGCCGCCATCAACGCCCTGGAAAACAACCCCGGCCGCCATCACCAATCCCTGGCCCAGGCCAGTTACCAAACCTGGGAAGACGGACCGTTCGGAAATCAAGGCCCAAGGCGGGGTAAAACCATCTCCTATTACGCCAAAGGACCGGTAGTGGGTTGGTTGCTCGATATGCGCATCCGCCAGGCCAGCAAGGGCCAATACTCACTCGACGAGGTCATGCGCCACCTGTACAGGGCAAGCAAGGCTACGGGCAGAGGCTTCACCGATGCCGAATTCCAACAAACCTGTGAACACTATGCCGGTGCAGACATGTCTGATTTCTTTGACTATGTATACACTACCAAACCCCTTGATTACACGGCCTGCCTAAAAGGTTCCGGACTTCGACTGGATACCCTGACCGCCCCAACTGGAAGAACCACATACACATTGACCAGATTATGAATCACTTTCCTCAGCGCACACATATATCACGGCTGAAAAGCCAGTCTGTTTCAACGCTCTTCGTTCTAACGCTCTTCATGTGCCTAGCCTGCCCATCCATACGTGTTGCCGCACAAATACAGGCCGATCGCAGTCTTTATTTCAGTGTAGCCGACACCGGTGTAGCCAAACCCATCCGTTTTGGCCTGGATGTAGCCTGGTCCGATGAGTCCAACATACGCAGGGGTATTGCTTTCATGGGCGCCGACAATGTCAAAGTGGTCAGAGCCTCCTTTCAGCCCACCCTTCCCCTGGTGAACGGCGACCTGCAACAAGCCCAGGTCAACGACCTCAACAAACGACTCAATCTGATCAGTTTGGTAGGGCCACATGCAGAAGTCATGCTTAACTGTGACCATCCTTCGGTAGACCCCTGGTACACCGGACATCCGGAAAACTGGGCTCAACTCATGGACGTCACCACCCGTCGCGTACAAGAAAAAGGCCGCAAGGTCGTCACGATTTCCCCCTTCAATGAACCAGACTACGGATGGGGGCAAGACGGCTTGAGCGGTTTTTATGCCATTGCAGGTTTACTCAGGACCAATCCACGCTTCGACACCATCCGCATCAGCGGTGGCAATACACTGAATACTGATCAGGCGCTGAATTGGTACAACCAACTGAAGGACAGGCTGGATGAAGGCAACACCCATCAATTGGCAGGCAGTTTCGACAACTACGCCAACTTTTACAAAGCCGTGAGGGCCAATGGACACCACGCCACCAACGATGAATTGCACAACGTGATGGAAGCCATGGTGGGAGTCGAATACGGTATGCAGACAGGGGTTTGGTGGGGTACCGCCGAACTGGCCAGGGGAGAATTTGTCAAGGCCAGCAACGGCAAACGCCTGGCATACGCCGAACACAGACCTAACTGGACGGCTGCCTCCGTGTACCGTCATCCCGGTGGCAAGGTGCAGGCGTTTTTTGGTTCTTCGGAACGGCAGGCTGTAACCACCTCCTACGACCTGGTTTCTACGGACAGGGACCTCTATTTCGATGGCGTGGGGCCCCAGCGGCTTTATACCCTCGTTATGCCCGGGGGCACAGGCTATCAAACGGGCCAAACCAACGCCGAACGCGTGGTCAACATTACCTGGGGCGAGGACATCCAGCCCGTCATCGGCGGAAAGTATATATTGGTCAATCGTCAGAGCGGCAAAGTCATGGAAGTACCCAACGCTTCCACCAACACCGGTACCAGTATTTGGCAAAACGCCTACAACGGGGGGTTGCATCAACAATGGAACGTTAACCCGGTGAGCAGCCGGGTCGGCGGCGATTTCAGCTATTATACCCTGACTGCGGCCAACAGCGGCTTATCACTGGATATCCTGAACTGGTCGCTCAACAACGGCGGCAGTATCATCCTGTGGGACGATGTGAAGGGTGGCAACCAGCAATGGTTTCTGGAATACAATGAAGAGGGGTGGTTTTTCATCCGAAGCCGGCACAGCAGTCTTTGTTTGGGTGTGGTCAACAACAGCACCCAGAACAACGCCTACATCCGTCAACAGACCAAAACAGGTGCCGCCGGCCAACAATGGAGGTTCCTGCCCGTAGGCACCACCATTGACTTCAAGGCTCCTGAGGCTCCAACCGCACTCACCGCTACGGCATTACCGGCCGCCGTACAACTGACCTGGGAACCATCAACCGACACCGACCACATCAGCTACGCCGTTTTCCGTGCCGATTCGGCCAATGGTGCCTTCGAAACCTTGGCCAGGGGCCTGGGTACGACCGTATACATCGACAGCAGCGCTCAAATGGGCCAGACCTACCATTATGCCATCAGGGCCATGGACGGGGCGCAAAATCGCTCTCCCAGATCATCGTCCGTTATTGGTGGTGCCAGCGGCGTCCCTTCACTGATAGCACAGTATGAATTGGACGAAGCCACCACTCACCGTCCTTTGCCGACCACCTTGTTCAACCATTCAACCTTGACTATCGCCGCCAACGTCTATTGGAAGGGAGGCGCCAACCTCCAACGCATCTTCGATGCCTACTACGACCAACGGAATTATATGTATTTGACACCCAACACCTTCGAAAAGAAGATGCGTTTTGCTATTATGATCAACGGCAAAGAACAACGCCTCGCGGCAGCACCCATCCCTGTGGAAGAATGGACCCACGTGACTGTAACCCTTGGAGACAGCCTGGCCACGCTCTACGTGAATGGTGTTGAGGTTTTGACTTCGGCAGCCGTTACCCACAGGCCCATCCAGTTCAAGCCTATGCTCAATTACCTGGGCAGAGGGTACGCAACCACTGCTCAGTACAACGGTGCCATCGACAAGTTCAAGGTCTTCAATTACGCACTTTCCGCCAGTGAAGTAGCCGCCTTGGCTGGTGCAGACACGGTGGTCAGCCAGGCAGTGATCAGGAAAGAGGCGTCAATCTGGCAAGTGTGGCCCAATCCAGCCACTCAGTGGATTCATGTAGGTAGGGTAAACGGACAAACGGCCACATCAACCTTACCGTCGTCACTGACCTTGTACGACTTGAATGGTCGTGCGGTCATGACAAGGCGGGTTGACAAAGAGGAACGATTGGAGATGCCCGTTGACGCCATTTCAGCTGGAACGTACTTCCTCGTTATTACCAATGAGGCAAACAGTCAAGTCTGCAAGGTAGTCATCAAACCTTACTAGCATAAATCAAGACTACTAGCTTAAATCAAGACCCTGGGTAATTCGACCCTGAACGTAGTACCGACGCCTTCCTGACTGTCGACCAAAATGTGTCCGCCTTGTCTGGAGACAAAGTCATGCACCAGAATCAACCCTAGCCCAGTACCCTGCTCGTTGTTGGTACCACGGGTTGTTGTACTCGTGTCGATACGAAAGAGACGGTCTACTTGTTCTTTGGTCATACCTACCCCAGTATCGGCAATCGAGATAGTCACCGCTTCGCTCCTGGCATCAGCACTGACCGTTACCTGACCACCCACAGGGGTAAATTTGAGGGCGTTGTTTATCAGGTTACGCAGGATGGAATCCAACATGGGTGGATCGGCCATGACGTACAACGACTGATCGTCCACCTTGTCAATCAACGACACACCCTTGCTGACAGCCGTTGGCAGCAAAGCACCCAACACAGGATCCAGGGCTGTATGCAATTCAACCGGTTTTGGATTGAACTCCAAACTACCACGTTGAAACCTGGACCAGGTCAACAGGTTTTCCAACAGTTGATACAAGTTCTTAGAGGCAGTGGCAATGTGTTGGATGAGTTCGCGACGCATGTCGTTATTCATATCGTCATAATCTTCTACCAAAACTTCTGAGAAACCCATGATGGCGTTGAAGGGGTTTTTAATGTCATGGGCCATGACAGAGAAAAATTTATCTTTGGTAGCCACCAGGTTGATCAATTCCTCATTGACCGCCCTAAGTTCGGCTGTTTTCTCGGCCACGGTCTGTTCCAACAACGTTTGCCGGTGTTGGTAACGATACACCCGCCACCAATACAGGCCGGTCAGTATCAGAGCAATGAAAAAAACCAGCAAGACTTTGAATAAAACCGTCTCATACCAGGCAGGCAAAATAGTAATCATCAATGAAGCACCCGTTTCATTCCAGAGGCCATCGTTATTGGACGCTTTGACCGTGAACACATAATCACCTGGGGCCAGGTTGGTATAGGAGGCTTCTGTTTTGTTACCTACGTAGTTCCAATCCTTGTCAAACCCCTCCAACTTATAGGCATACTGGTTCTTCTGGGAATTGAAATAATTGAGTGCGATAAACCGTAACCTGATGGATGAACGTTTATGCAAAACGTTCAAATGGGTTGTCTTGGAAATATGTTTGGTCAAGATACCATCGGGGGCTCCAATGATGATCGGTTTGTTGTCAATGAGCAACCCAGTCAGATGTACGGGAGGCATCAAATCATTGGGGAAAATACTATCGGCAAGAAACACATTGAAACCATTCTGACCACCAAAGTACAGCTCTCCCGAACGGCTCTTGAAATAGGACCAACGGTTGAACACCCGTCCTTGAAGCCCGTCTTGGGTGGAATAGTGGGTACAGACCAATTGGGGGCGCTCCGGGTTGTTGCCTGGTACAAGGCTGACTTTGGTCAAACCCAGACGACTGCTTAGCCACAAATTGCCCCTGCCATCCTCCAGTATGCCCTGTATGGAATTATCGGAAAGACCGTCTTTCACCGTATAGCGGTTGAAGCGGCCTGTTTTGGGATTGATCAGATAGAGACCGTTTTCATCTCCTCCAGCCCACATGCGTTGACGGCTGTCCTCAAACAACACATTGATACCAGGCAATAACAAACCGGAGCCATCGGTAACCCTAACCGGAAAGGCATGGATGGCATGGCTGTGCGTATCCATTCGCATCAGTCCTATCCTGTCAGAAGCAAACCACAATCCTCCCGACACGTCGGGGTAGATGTCGAACACTGAATTATAACTGTGATTCCCCCTGGACTCTGGCAACGAGACAAAGTGGTTTGTCGCTGACTCATAGCGGTATGCCCCTGTTGAAAAACTACCCACCCATAATTGACCCGATTGATCCAACGTCAGTTTAAACACACTATGACTGGTGCTGTTGTTCGGGTCGAGTAGCGGGTAATGCTCAATCAATCGTAGTTGATCGCCCTCAACCTTGAAATGGCTCAGCCCTTCCTGCCAATAACCAACCCACAAATTACCTGGTTTATCAGCCAACACAGCCAGCACCTTGTCACTGGCTAGTGAGTTCCGTTGTCCGGGCTGGTGTTTGTAATGCGTGAATTTCTCCGTAACCGGATCGAAGCGATTAAGACCACCACCGTCTGTAGCTACCCAAATAAACCCTTTATCGTCTTCCGAGAAACAGGTCACCGAATTGCCATGCAACCCTTCCGAGCCTTGCCGGTACAGTTGAAAACGATTGAATCGCTTGTCGTACAGACTAATACCACCACCCCAACACCCTATGAGGGTTATGCCTTCCTTGCATACGGTTATGTCAGTGACGTTACTACTGAGCAATCCTCTGTCTGAGATGCGTGGGAGAGACTGGTTGATTTGATTGGTCAACGGGTCATACATCAACAAACCATCCGATCCTGTGCCAATCAAAATGCGGCCGCCAGGGTGCATGATCAATTTGGTAATGTTCATCCTACTCCAGTCATGTTGGTCGTCTGGTTCGAAACGTTTGATGGCACCTGTTTTTGCCTCAATGATATCGATGCCTCTGTCATAATATCCTATCCAAACATTGTCGTTCCTGTCCACCATCAAGCAGCTCAACAAGTTGCTGCGCAGTTTGCGTTCGCTCACATCCCTGCCCCAACGTCGAAAGTGATTGTTCGCATCCAGGGACAACAAGCCAAAGGAAGCGGATCGTTGGAAAGCCATCCAGCGCGTTCCCTTACTGTCTTCAACGATGGATGCGCACGACGCCATGTCTTCAGGGAGAATGGCAAGTTCGAACGGATTGTACATTCGGTGAGTGCGTCTGTCAAAAATGTACACACCGTACATGCAGCCCAACCAAAGATTGCCGGCCGTATCTTCAAAAATACGGGAAACTGAACTTCCAAAAGTCAGGGGATATCGGACAAAACGGTCTGTATCCCTGTCATAACGTACCAGATAATCATTCAAACCCAACCAAAGGGTTTTATGGCTATCCTCATACAAACAGTTGATGTAGTTGGAAGGCAAGGAAGTACTGTCTCCTTCAATGGTTTTGTAGATGGTAAAGCCTGCACCATCGTACTTATTCAGTCCGTCTGCCGTACCAGCCCAAATATACCCTTCACTATCAATCAAGGTGCTGACAACGTCTCCATGGGATAACCCCATATCAGTGGTAAGGTTATGAAACGAGACCTGTTCACCATAAACCGTCATACTCAGCACAGTGAACGTAAACATCCACCATCGTTGCCCAACCGTCATGAAGTGTTTTTTTTCAAATGTATCCAATTAATTGGTTAAATCAAACAAACGGGCAAAAAATAAAAAGACGGGGATGTTTGTTTACGTTCGTTTACGCTTACACGATTTTCCGGGTGCTTTGTTCTGTTGTTTCTCTCAATATCAGCGGGTAAAGTACACCGTATACGCCTCTTTTCCGTCGGCCTTGACCCAGTGTTTAAAACGCAGGCTCAAGGTCTTATCGATGAGTGGCGCCGGCAGAAATCCGGCTTTAATGGCCAGAATATCACCCTCGGCCAGATACTTGAGCCTGGCCAGGACCTCATGAACGGGTTGTTCTCCTTTATCAAGCATGGCGGCGATATCGATGGTGTCTACCACCACGGCAGGGTCGTACCAGGAAGGTTGCTGAGTCTGGTAACTGGGACCGTCCACGTTCAACGATTCGGGAGCGTTTTGGCCTACGGCCTTTCTCAAGGTATTCACCAGGGCATCTACCGGCAAATTGGCAATGGTCGCAGCCTGGGCAATGGTCGTGACCCTGGCGATTGTTCTACGCAGGATGGGATTTTTCAGTTTTACAAATACGGGGGCTGTATTGATAAGCAGTTCTTCCAATTGCGGATAGTCGGTCAGCAGGTCGGCCACCGTGGTTTTGGGTGTGATGATGCAGGTTGCCATGGTCATTTTTTTTCAGTGTACGACAAGATGCGTTGCTCTCCGTCGAGTTGACGCAGGTTGGTCAGGTTTTGGGATACCTCCAGGGTGCCCAGGTACTCACCATGCTCATCCCTGAGGGCGTAGTACTCAATGTGGATGAATTGACCCTTTGACTGAATCCAGAAGGGTGCATGTGTCGCTTTGCCCGACTTGAAATCTTCCAGTATCTTCTCGACGATGTGAACACTGCCGGGAGGGTGGCAGAGACGTACATCTCTATTGATGATGGAGCGGCTGCGCTGAAAAATGCGTTCATTGCCCTGTGTAAAGTACTTCACCTTATCGTTTTTATCTACAAAGGTCAAGTCGAGGGGTAAGGTGTTGAGGATGGCCATGATTTCCGAGGCGGTAAAACTACCCGATGGTAATTGTACGGCTCCNNTGCTCGTTAAGGATACGTGTTGGCTCGTTTTCATCCATGATAATACCCTCAGGCTTCCATTCTACCGTAGGGTCATACAAGGTGAAGCCGTATTCAATGGTTTGCTGATGAATGTGCCACCAGTCCCGGAGGGTCAGTACGTCCATAGCCATGGGGAAAAGGATATCTTCTTCCTTGGTGGTCATTTCTGCCAAAGCTTTGAGGGTGGGGTAAACCAAGATGTCCAGGGCATCCAGCAAGTCGGATGGTTTCAAGGTTTCTTCACGCAACAGCTCGATGCAGCCCTTGATCTGAGCCCTTATCTCATCGTGCTTGCCCCACATAACCGCTGGAGGACCAGTTATCCCGGCGCGTTCCAGGTAGGGAAATAGCAGGTATTCCTTGCGCTGGTAGTGCTTGTCCACATCCATTAATTCGTTGAAAAGGCCTTGCAGCTTGTAACGGTAATCGGTAAACAGTGCTGGACTGACGGCCTCCACTTGGTCAAGCATATCGCTGGCCTTTTCAATGACGTCGAACAATGCCTGGTTTTCGTGAATCATGACATCCAATGGATGGCCTTCCGGTATGGGCAAGGCGTCCTGCTGGTCAATCATGCCATCAAGCACTTCTCCGTGTACGTCACACAAGCGGAGCACTTCTTCCTGAGGCAGACCTTCCCGCATGAGTTGCTGTTCTACCTCCACGACTTCATCGTAAGGGATGTGTTTGAGGTTATCCTTGAGTCGTTGCCGTACGTCGGCGGGGTTTTTACCTTCGTGCAATTCAAGGATGAGTTTGCGGAGCGTCTCCTTACGAGTTGCCGCGTTGTTATCAATTAATTCGCTCATTGTATGGTGTGTTTAGTGTGAACGGGGCGTTGTTGGCTTCATAGCCAATGATTGTATGGTCGTCTGGGTGACCAGCTGATTGATGGATGCTCTGATGGGGGCATATTGGTTGTGCAAGGCACAAGGATGTTCTTCGTCGCAGTGCTTCAAGCCGAAACCGCAGCCATTGAGCACCCTGTCACCCTCCGTGCTGAGGATCACTTCCCGCAGGACGAGATCAGGTTTGTCATGATCGAAAAAAAAGCCGCCTCCCTTCCCTTTCTGGCTTTGGACAAAACCCTGCCTGACCAGATTTTGGAGGATCTTGGCTGTGTAGAACCGCGGCGCATCAATGGCTCCGGTTATCTCATCGATACCTGGACGATGACCTTCATTGTTTTGACGCTGGATATATACCAGGCTACGTAAGGCGTATTCCGTTTCCTTGTTGAACATTGGGCTACTGTTTTTGTTTAACAATAGTGACAGCTGATTTGTTGCGACAAAGATAGTACTTTTTGTGATATATAAAGACCTTTTTATCTTTTTATATTCCTGGGGGATGACACCTCGTATAGCGGGAGCGCACCGCCAGCGGGGTTGGGTGTTGGTGACGGCACCATTGACAAAGGGTGCCAGTGTGCGCGACGAGATCGGCATTGCCAAATAGTGA
>DOBD01000219.1:0-1953 GCA_003506275.1 Bacteroidales bacterium
ATAACCGTTCGCTTGGTGGCTTCCTCATTCTTGAAATTAACCACACTTTCCCAGCTGGCTTTCATGCCCAGGGGGTCGCCGTAGGTTTCAGTGAAGCCGTTGACAAAGTCTACCCTGGAGTCCAAGTCTTCCACCCAATGGATGCAATAGTCATCAAAGGTGTTCAGGTCGCCCGTCTTGTAGTACTCGATGAGGGTACGGATGACGGTGGCCTGTTTGGGATTTTCAGCCACGGCAGCCGCTTTTTCCAGCCAGTAAACCACCTTGCTGATGGCGGGACCGTACAGCCCGTCAATTTTCCAGACCTTTTCAATGACCTGACCGTTTTCCTTGACCAGGCGGCTGTTTAGGCCGTAGGAAATGGGCGTATGGTCTGACGTATCCTTCATGGCGCCGTAGAACGCTTCGGCTTCTGCCTGGCTGACACCTTGGTAGTAGTTGGCGGCTGAGGTCAGGAGCAGGTCCTGGTCGGCGGTCTGGTTGACCCGTTTGGCATCGATGGTGGGGTCGAAAAGGATGGGTGTTAATTTGGCGATCAGCGCTTCAACCGTTTCTCCCTGGCTCAAGGGTAGTGAGTCGGGGGCGACACTGCTCACGGCTTCGCTGAAAAAGGGTTGGCTGAAGCCTGGCAGGAATTTGTCGGTGGCGTAGTGGTGATGGATGCCGTTGGAGGCCCATACGCGTTTGAGGTAGACCACGAATTGCTTCCAGTCTTCAGTGGTTTTATCCACGGTCGCGTATTGGTACACGCTTTCCAGGGTGCGACGGATGCAGAGGTTGTGGCGGTAGTTCTGATCGTACAGGATGTCGCGGCCTTGAAGGGCGGCTTCGTTCAGGTAGTAAATCAGTTCTTTTTGTTCAAGGCTCAGTGCGTTGAAGCCGGGAACATCGTAGCGGAGAATCTGCAGGTCGGCAAACTGATCGACGATGTAGTCGGTTGGACCTGAGGTGTTGTTGGAGGCTGGCTTGCAAGCAACGAAGCCGGCCAGTAGGAGACTGGTCATGAGGTAAGTGATGGTACGTTTCATACGTGAGTGGCTGTTATGGCGTTCAAACCAAGGAGGTATTGTTGAGCAGGTACATGTCGAGGAGCACCAGGGCGGCCATGGCTTCGACCACGGGGACGGCTCTGGGCAGGACACAGGGGTCGTGACGGCCATGGGCCTTGAAGGTCACTGGCTCGCCCAGTTTGTTGACGGTCTGTTGTTCCATCAGGATGGTGGCCACCGGTTTGAAGGCCACCCTGAAATAGATGTCCTCACCGTTGGAGATGCCGCCCTGGATACCGCCAGAGTGATTGGTTCGGGTTTTGATCAGGCCATTGTCGTTGTAGAAGACGTCGTTGACCTCTGAACCGAAGTGGTCGACGTCAAAGCCCATACCGTACTCAAAGCCTTTGACGGCGTTGATGGACAACATGGCTGAACCTAAAGCGGCGTGTAATTTGTTGAAAACCGGTTGTCCTAAACCAACGGGTACGCCCTGCACCACGCAGGTGACCACGCCACCAACGGTATCGCCCTTGGCTTTTACGGTTTTTATGAGTTCGGCCATTTGTTCGGCGACCTTAGGGTCGGCGCAGCGTACCGGGTTTTCTTCGATGGTGGAAAAGTCGTAGCTTGCATAGGGCTGATCGGCCTTGATGGGGCCGACTTGTGAGGTGTAGGCCGTAATGGTGATGCCCAGATCCTTGAGTAATTGCTTGGCCACAGCGCCTGCCACCACCCTGGCTACCGTCTCACGGGCCGAGGAGCGCCCTCCACCTCGATTGTCCCTTAGGCCGTATTTGTGGTAATACGTGTAATCGGCGTGGGAGGGGCGCAAAAGGTCCTTCATGGCATCGTAATCGCCGGAGCGTTGCTTGGCGTTCCATACGCAGAAGGCAATCGGGGTGCCCGTGGTTCTGCCTTCAAAGAGGCCGGAAAGAAATTCCACCACGTCGGGTTCGTCCCT
>DOBD01000219.1:1965-4653 GCA_003506275.1 Bacteroidales bacterium
GCCGACGCCCCGTCCGTGTGATTCCCCAAAGGATGTCAGCCTGAATGCCTGTCCGAAACTGTTACTCATGGCTGTAAGTTTGTTGGGTTAGTGGCCGCAACCGCAGCCGTGGTCGTGCTTGTCGTTGTCGCAGGAGCAATCGTCGCAGCCACCGTCGCCACAACCGCAACCACCAGTGCCCATAAAGGCATTGATTTCTTCCTGGCTGGCTTCACGTACTTCAACAACCTTGCCCACGAAATGCAGGTCTTCACCGGCCAGGGGGTGGTTGAAGTCCATCGTGACGACTTCGTCGCCTATGCTGACGATGGTACCGTTGACACGATTGCCTTCCTGGTCGACCATGGGGACGGTGTTGTTTTCAAAAATAATGTTGGTGTCGATTTGCCCATCCACTTCAAAAATGGAGCGGGGAAGTTCGACGATGTTTTCATCGAAATATTCACCGTAGGCCTGATCACTGGGGAGGACGAAGTCGAAGCTGGCATCTGGCTCGAGGCCGGCCAGTTTGTCTTCAAAGCCTTCGAGCATCATGCCGGTGCCGAAAATAAACGACAAGGGTCTGTCTGCTGTGGCTTTTTCCATCAGTTCTTCCTGGCTGCCGTCGGTGCCCCCAACGTACAGGTCGTAGGTGGCTGAAACAAATTTGTTGGCTGAAATTTTCATTGTAAAGTTACCGTGTTGATTGAAGGGGCAAAGATAGTAAAAAACTCAGAATCGTGCCTGATACGCTGTTTTTAACTGGTTCATGGCCAGCTCGACGGTGGCTTTGGGGCAACCGATATTCATCCGCATAAAGCCTGTCCCTTCAATGCCGAATGATGGGCCTGGATTCAGACCCAGTTTGGCTTCCTTGATGAAGAAGGTTTTGAGGGCCTCGTCGTCCAATTCCAGTTCCCGACAATCCAGCCAGATAAGGTAGGAGGCTTGAGGGATGCAGGCTTTGATGAGGGGCATGTCGGTTTTAAGGGTGTTGTCCACGTAGGCAATGTTGTTGGCCAGGTAGGTCAGGAGTTGGTCCAGCCAGGCATCTCCGTGTTCGAAGGCCGCTTGGGCGGCCAGTATGGCGAAGAGGTTGCCCATGCCAAGCTCGGCTTTGTCCAGGTAGGCCTTGAACTGTTTGCGTAGTCGGTCATTCTGGATGACGTAAAAAGAACTGGACAAGCCGGGTATGTTGAAGGTCTTGCTGGGAGCCATCAACGTAATCACCTGACTGGCGATTTCCGGGGTGAAGGAGCCAGGGCTGTGGCTGGTGTGGCCTGGCAGGGTGAGATCGATGTGGATTTCATCGGACACGATGAGCACGCCGTTGCGGATGCATATTTCACAAAGGCGTTCCAGTTCGTTGACGGTCCAGACGCGTCCGCCGGGGTTGTGAGGGTTGCAAAGGATAAACAGCTTGCAATCGGCAGCCTTCCGTTCGAAATCGTCAAAGTCTATCTGAAACTGGTGCCCGTCGTATACGAGGGGGTTGGTGACCAGTTCCCTGTCGTTGTTGGTGGGCAGGTGGAGAAAAGGGGGATAAACGGGCGATTGGACCAGGATTTTATCACCGGGCTGGGTGAAACACTGAATGGTCAACGCCAATCCCGACACGATGCCGGGAATAAATCCGAGTTGGGTGGCTTCCACCGTCCAACCGTGACGGCGGTACAACCAGTTGGTGATGGCGTCAGACCAGGTTTTTGGAATCAGGGTATAGCCCAACACGCCATGGTCACACCGTTCCCTGATGGCCTCCAAAACAAAATCGGGGGAGGCGAAATCCATGTCGGCGACCCACATGGGCAACAGGTCGGTGGTGCCGAACTCTTCGCGGAGTCTGTCGTGTTTGTAACTGTTGCTGTTGCGACGGTCGATGGGTCTGTTAAAATCGGGGTTAGACGTCATATTTCAAGGGCTGATACGTGTATATGATGAATGAAAATACGGGTACAAAGTTATTTTTTTTAACGGAAAACGGCACCATGGGGTTAAAATCTTACAATATCCTTTTTTGGGGCGTCAATTACTATCAAATCATAAAAATCTGATGCTTTTTTGTTGGGAACTGTTTATGTGTCCAAAAATGCCTATCTTTGTGGGCTCAAAACGATAGGTATGAGTTATCCTTTACGTAGCGCAACCAGCACCCAGGGCCGTCGAATGGCTGGTGCCAGGGCTCTTTGGAAGGCCAACGGCATGACCGATGGGCAGTTTGGCAAACCCATCATCGCCGTGGTCAATTCGTTCACTCAGTTTGTGCCCGGGCACGCTCACCTGCACAATGTGGGACAGTTGGTCAAGGCTGAAATCGAACAACTGGGTTGTTTTGCCGCTGAATTCAACACCATCGCCATCGATGACGGTATTGCCATGGGACACGACGGCATGTTGTACTCCCTGCCTAGTCGCGACATCATTGCTGATAGCGTGGAATACATGGTCAATGCCCACAAGGCCGACGCCATGATTTGCATCTCCAATTGTGACAAGATCACGCCGGGTATGATGATGGCCGCCATGCGCCTGAATATCCCCACCATTTTTGTCTCAGGCGGTCCTATGGAAGCCGGTGAACTGGATGGCCGGCACCTCGACTTGATCGACGCCATGGTGCTTTCGGCCGATGATACAGTGAGTGATGAGGAGGTGCAACGTGTTGAACAAGCCGCTTGCCCCACCTGCGGATCCTGCTCGGGGATGTTT
>DOBD01000219.1:4678-6604 GCA_003506275.1 Bacteroidales bacterium
CTACCCGGCAACGGCACCATCGTGGCCACGCACGCCAATAGGTTGACGTTGTTTCACGAAGCAGCCCGTTTGATTGTTAACAATACACTCGCTTACTATAGGGATGGTGACGATCGGGTATTGCCCCGTTCGATTGCCACCAAGCAGGCTTTCCTAAACGCCATGAGCCTGGATATTGCCATGGGCGGCTCGACCAACACGGTGTTGCATTTGCTTGCCGTTGCGCAAGAGGCCGAAGTGTCCTTCACCATGGATGACATCGATCGTTTGTCCAAAAAGACCCCTTGCTTGTGCAAGGTGGCGCCCAATACTGACAAATACCATGTGCAGGATGTTAACAGGGCCGGTGGTATTCTTGGTATCCTCAATGAGCTGGCCAAAGGGGGGCTGTTGGACACGAGCGTTTACCGGGTGGACGGCATGACCTTGGGTGAGGCCGTTAAGGCTTTTGACATAACGGTTAAAAGCCCTTCACCTGTAGCCGACAGCCGTTTTCGGTCAGCGCCGGGCAACCGGTTCAACCTGACCATGGGCTCCCAGTCTTCCCTCTATAAAACCCTGGACACTGACCGGGTGGCCGGTTGTGTGAGGGATATTGCCAATGCCTTTACCAAGGACGGTGGTTTGGCTGTCCTGAAAGGCAACATCGCCCTGGACGGTTGTGTTGTCAAAACGGCCGGTGTTGATGAGGCCTTGTGGCATTTCAGGGGTAAGGCCAAGGTGTTTGATTCCCAGGAAGCTGCCTGTGAGGGTATCCTCAGAGGCTCCGTCGTGGCCGGGGATGTGGTGGTTATCACCCACGAGGGGCCCAAAGGTGGTCCCGGCATGCAGGAAATGCTATACCCCACCTCGTATTTGAAAGCCCGTCATTTGGGTAAGGCGTGCGCCTTGATTACGGATGGCCGCTTCTCTGGTGGAACTTCCGGTTTGTCCATAGGCCATGTGTCACCCGAAGCCGCTGCCGGTGGTGCCATCGGCCTGATTAAAGAGGGCGATTTAATTGATATCAACATTCCCGAACGCAGCATCAATGTGCTCGTGGATGAAACGATACTGGAACAACGCCGCCAGGCAGAACTAGCCAGGGGAAAAGCGGCTTTCACGCCGCCTGTCCGGAAACGTGAAATCTCCAAGGCGTTAAAAGCTTACGCATCCATGGTCAGTTCGGCCGATAAGGGTGCTGTTCGTTTACTTGATGAATGATTCTATGGAAAGTATGAGAATAAAAGGGGCAGAAGCCCTCTTGCGTGCCTTATTGGAGGAAAAAGTAGACACCGTGTTTGGTTACCCGGGTGGTTCCATCATCACTGTCTTTGACGCCCTGTATTCGTTCAGGGATTCCATCCGCCAAATCCTGACCCGTCATGAACAAGGTGCCGTACACGCCGCTCAGGGCTTTGCCAGAGTGACCGGTGAGCCGGGCGTGGTCTTTGTGACCTCTGGCCCTGGTGCGACCAACGTCATTACCGGTTTGGCCGATGCCATGTTGGACAGTACGCCGCTGGTGGTTATTGCCGGACAGGTGAGTAGCCCTTTGCTGGGTTCGGATGCCTTTCAGGAAACGGATGTTGTGGGTATTTCGTTACCCGTGACCAAATGGAGTTACCAGGTAAGGACAGCCGCTGAAATTCCCTGGGCTGTTGCCAGGGCTTTCTACATCGCTCGCGAAGGAAGGCCAGGTCCTGTGGTGCTTGACATTACCAAGGATGCGCAAAATGAACTGACGGATTATGTGTACGAGAAATGCCACTTTATCCGGAGCTATCAACCCTATCCAGATTTGGATGCTGCTGCTGTTGAAGAAGCCGCTGCGTTGATCAATGCCGCCAAACGTCCGTTGGCCTTAGTGGGTCAAGGTGTTATACTGGGTGAAGCCGAAGAAGCATTGAAGGCCTTTCTGACCAAAGCCGACATTCCGGCTGGTGC
>DOBD01000153.1 GCA_003506275.1 Bacteroidales bacterium
TTCCGCGTTCTCGGAGAGGTCACCCTTGTCGCGTGCCTCGGCTATTTGTTGAGAGATACGTGGGCGTTCTACCGTTTCCAGGTATTCGATTTCTTGTTGTAATTTCTTGTAACCGTCTTCGGTCATGTAACTAACTGCCATGGATGGTTCCTCCTTTATTAACTAAATTTGGTTGACTAAAAAACAAAAAGAATTCCGGCCGGAACCGGAACTCTCATTATCTAAGTGCAAATGTAATAATTATTTACGTGGTTGTCAAGGTCCGGCTAGCTGTTTTTAAACATTTTTTACAGCAGTGCATTGATTTCCTTATAAAGGTCCTTGACTTGCGCGTCCCTTGCTACGAGAGACCCCTCTCTGTCGATCAGGAAGTAGGTGGNNTCCTCCGCCTCCCTGACACAGGTCCACGGCAGGTTGGAAGCACTGGTTTTCCAAAAATGCTCATCCTGGTCAAACGAGACCTGGTAGATGGCAAAACCCCTGTCTGAGAAACTGTCGTAGAGTTCCCTGAAATAGAGGTTACGGCTGGGGGCGAACTCAGACTGGTAGGCTGTGAAGTCAAGCAGAATGACCTGTCCCCTGAGAGAGCTTAACGTGACTCGTTTTTGTGTGATGGTGGGCAAATTAATTTCAAAGAAGCCGGCCAGGTCGGTTTCCACCACTTGAATATCCTTGGCTTTGCGGGCTTGTCTGATTTGTTTCATGGCCGGGAGGGTCAGGTTTTCCAGGTGCTTGGTTCGTTCCGCCTCGGGAAAATAAACCTTCCAGGAAGTGGCCACGGCTGCATAGCATTTGTTGTCGTTTTCGTCGTAGGGGTCAAACAGGAGGTAATTGTAAAACCGCTGGAAGAGGGCAAAGTAGGCAGCCGGCGACAGGGGGTTTTCATAAATCACGGCCTTGGCTTTTTCCCGGTGAGCCGCAAACAGGTTGAACAGTGTTTCCTGATAGACCGTGCCGTCAATAAGGCCATCCTTGAACATTTTCCGAATGGAATCGGTGCGATGGAGGGTTTCGCCCTGTAGTTTTGACAACAATTGGATGTGCATACAGGGTATGGATCCGCTCACCGTGTAGTCTTTGCCAAACAAGGAGGCGTCCGCCTTGACGGTGACGGTTCTGGCCGAGTCGGAAGCCAGGTGGATGAAGCGTTTGTCGATGCGCAGGCGGTAAAACTCCGGTGTTTCTTCCAGTGGTGTTTTGAAGTGAAAGCGGCTCGATGCCGTGAGTTTGGCCGAATCCAGTACTTCGGTGGCGTTGAGTCCGAATCGTTCAAAATATAGGACTTTTCCATCGGCATGCGCCACTTCACCCTCGACGACAAACGTCGGGGTTCCGGAGCAGGCAGCCAACAGGAACAACAAGAGGCCGGTACATAGAAAGGCTGGTGTGCGCTTCATGGGAATTGTTTCGGGGAGCAAACCTAAGGATAATTGTCTTTATTGCCAAACACAGGTGTTACTTTTTTGTTGGTCAGGCTCTCTTTTAATCCTCTTAACACCTTAAAGTTAAGTCGAGACGTGGTTAGTCGATTTCTTTTTGCTAACTTTGCACGATTTTTAGTCTAAAGAAAATTCCGACAATTAACAAAGATGCTTTTTTTATGATGAACCCAATTGTCAAAACGATTGATTTGGGTGATGGAAGGACCATCACCATTGAAACTGGTAAACTGGCCAAGCAAGCCGACGGATCTGTGATGGTCCGCATGGGCAACACCATGTTGCTGGCTACTGTCTGCGCCGCTCAGGATGCTACACCAGGCACCGATTTCATGCCCTTGCAGGTAGAGTACCGGGAAAAATTTGCGGCCAGTGGCCGTTTTCCTGGTGGTTTTACCCGCCGCGAAGGACGTGCCGGTGATTCCGAAATTCTGGTTTCCCGACTGGTTGACCGCGCCCTGCGCCCCTTGTTCCCCGATGATTTTCACGCTGACACCATTGTCAACGTCATTCTCTTCTCTGCTGATGGCGAAGACATGCCCGATGCACTGGCTGGTTTGGCCGCTTCTTCAGCGTTGGCTGTATCCGACATCCCTTTCAACGGACCCATTTCCGAAGTACGGGTTGCCCGCATTAACGGTCAGTTCAAAGTGAATCCTACCTTTTCCGAACTGGAGCAGGCTGACATGGACATCATGGTTGGTGCCACCATCGACAACATCATGATGGTGGAANNGAAATGGAAGAAGTTCAGGAAGCCGATTTGCTCGAAGCCCTCAAGGTGGCCCACGAAGCCATCAAGATTCAATGTAAGGCTCAGATGGAATTGACCGAACAGGTAGGCAAAACGGTCAAACGTACCTATTGCCACGAAGTAAACGACGAAGACCTGAAAAAGGATATTTGGGAAAAGACCTTCCAACAAGCGTTTGAGGTGGCTGCTTCNNGGCAACACCGACAAGCACGCCCGCATGGACGCCTTTGCCAACATCTTGAAGACCTATAAAGAAAACATGGATCCTGAAGTGCTCGCAGAAAAAGGTGAGCTGGTGGGACGTTATTATCACGCGGTAGAAAAAGAAGCCATGCGTCGTTGCATCCTCGACAAGGGACAACGCCTGGATGGCCGCAAGACCACGGAAATCCGCCCCATC
>DOBD01000302.1 GCA_003506275.1 Bacteroidales bacterium
CTATTCCAACAGCTACATCGGCAACGATGTCGGTGACCTGCGCAACATCGGGCTGACCGTGGGCTTCGGACTGCCACTGCGTGGCAACCAGCGGTCTGCCCTCAATGTGGCCTTTGAAGTGGGCAAATTGCTGCCTCCACGCAGTGACATGGTCAACGAAACCTACTACAAAGTCTCCATCGGAATGACCTTCAACGAATCCTGGTTCTTCAAGCGTAAACTGTAAGGATGCAAGCTCGCCTGTATCGTGCTGTTCCCAAAGCCTGTACCAGCCTGATGCTGGTTTTTATCCTGCTGCTTCCCTGCCTGACGACCTCCTGCCGCAAGGAAAACAAGCAATTCCTGCCCGCCTTCGGCCCCAGAGACACCGTGCCAGCCATGGTCACCGACTCGGTTACCACCTTGATTTCAGACTCCGGCCGCATCCGTTATCGGATACTCACCCCCCTTTGGAAGGTCTACGACAAGGCCTACGAACCCTATTGGCAGTTTCCCAAGCGGGTTCACCTCGAACGCTTCGATGACAGCCTGCGCGTGGAATCCGTCATCGAGTGCGATACCGCCAAGTATTTCACCCGACGCAAACTCTGGGAGCTGAAAGGCAATGTGCTCATCATCAATCTGAACGGTGAGACATTTGAAACATCCTTATTATATTGGGATCAACGCGCTGCCAGGATTTATACCGATTCCTTTATCCGCATTGAACAGCGCGAGGCCATCCTTTCATCGGGGATGGGCTTTGAATCCAATCAAAGTATGACTCAATATACCATTTTTGAGCCATACGGCCCCATTTACCTGGATGACGAGCAGCCGGATTCCCCGGCCATGCAGTGAGTGTTCGGTTTAAAATTATCACATCCTTCCTTTTATTAACCATTTTTTTGTATATTCGCAGGCTGAAAAAAGAGCGACCACGCAGTCTATTATAATTGAAACAACCTCTCTATGGCAACATTACAAAAAATCAGAAACAAGGCCGTGCTGCTGACCATCATCATCGGGCTTGCCTTGTTTGCCTTCATCATCGGTGACTTTTTAAATTCCGGATCCTCGTTGCTACGCCAGTCACAGGAGAAAATTGCCACCATTGGCGATTACGACCTGGATTATAAGGATTATGAAGCACGAATTCTCGAAATGGAGGAGGTGTACAAGATTCAAACCGGGCAAAGCAACATGGACGAATCCGTTGCCGGGCAAATCCGCGAATCCGTTTACGAAACCATCGTGCGCGAACAGCTGCTAGAGCAACAAGCAGCACGTTTGGGCGTCACGGTCACCAGCAAAGAGATCTTCGCCATGATCAATGGTGCCAATGTACATCCCTTGGTTATGCAGTTGCCTATTTTTCAGAATCCCCAAACCGGGCAGTTTGACCGGTCACTCATGATGAATTTCCTGCAAACCATCCAGTTGGACGACTTGTCGGCGTACGATCCTGAAGCACAGAAACAAATCACCGACTTGAAAGCCTATTGGCTGTTTTGGGAAAACAACCTCAAGTATACCCGTTTGGAGGAAAAATTGAATACACTGCTGACAAAGGCCGTACAAGCCAACAGCCTGGATGTTGAGGTACAATACGCCAACAAAAGCGAACAAGTGGATTTCGCCTATGTGGTCAAGCCCTTCAGCGCCTTGTCCGATTCGCTTTTCAAGGTGAGCGATGCTGACGTGAAAAAACGCTACACCCTCAAGAAGGAACGCTTTTTCCAACGTCCTTACCGTTCAGCCAGCTACGTATTGGTCAATGTGACCCCCAGCCAGGAAGACTTCCAGGCCATTGAAACCAAAATCAACTCGCTGCGTGACGGTTTTGTCACGACCACCGAACCTGCCGTATATGCCAACACCAATTCCGATGATGCGCATGTCGATTGTTACCTGGCCAACAGCCTCTTCAATGAAACGGTCAAAACGTTCCTGCAGGGTGGTGACAACTTCCTGGAACCCACCTTCAGCGACGGCGCGTATCAAATGGCCAGGGTGCTGGGCAAGACTGTCGCTCCCGACTCCATCAAAGCCAATCAGATTGTATTGGCCCTGGACGCAACAACCAAGGCTGACAGCATCCTGAATGTCCTGAGAAAAGGCGCCGATTTCAATACCGTGGCTGCTCAGGTCAATGGTGGCGGCAATCCCGACATGGGTTGGTTCAGGGAAGTGGACGCCCTGCAAATGGGTGATGATTTCCTCAAGGCCTGTTTCAGCGCCTCCAAAAATGCCTATTTTGTTGTTAAGACGAAATACGATCTCCGCGTCATNNAAGCCTGTAGCCAAGACAAAGTTAGCCCTGATCACTCTTCGCGTGACCCCCAGTTCAACCACGTACAGCAATCTTTACAACGCCCTCAACCGTATCGTAGCTGATAACCAGGATGCCAAATCCTTCTTTGAAGCCGCAGCTGCTGCCGGATACGAAGTACAACAAGCTCCTTATTTGCACGAAACCGATAATACCCTGGCTGAAATTCCTCAAATGAGGTCGGCTGTCCGTTTTGTATTCCAAAACGAGATCAACGATGTTTCATCCATCCTTGAAAACAATAACAATCAGTTTGTTGTCGTTGGCGTGACCGGTGTGAACGACGGTGAATACCAATCATTGGAGTCCGTTAAACCAGCCCTCATGGCTGAATTGATCAACGAGCGCAAAGCAGAAAAAATGGCGGCAGACATCAGCGCCATGAAAGTAACAACCCTGGCACAGTTCAGCCAGGCAGAAGGCTTGCGCATCGATACCGCCAAGTATGTCAACTTCGCCATGCGCCGCATCACTGGTGCCGGGGAAGAGCCCGCCTTGATTGCTGCCGCCGTGAAGGCCGAAGCCAACACGTCNNTAAAGGAAAGAACGGTGTTTATCTGTTCCAGGTTGTCAACAAAGCCAAAACAGAAGAACCCTTCGATGCGGAAATGGAAAAACGCAACTGGGATTCCAACAACGTTTACCGCGTCATGTACCAAGGTTTTGATGCTGTACGGAAAGCTTCCAACGTGGAAGACCGTCGCATCCGTTTTTATTGATACACGCTTCAATACGGTCAGAGAGACCGCCCCTCAAGGGTGGTCTCTCTTTCATTCATGCAATGGACAAACAAGAACTAGTTGGCATGAGCCCGGCCAGCCTCAAGGCCTGGGTGGTAGCGCAAGGATTGCCGGCGTATACGGCCTCCCAATTGATTGATTGGATATACCGTAAACGCGTGCGGCGGTTTGACGCCATGACCAATCTGTCCAAGGTATCCAGAGAGAAGCTGGAAGTAATAGCTTCTTTGTACGAGCAGCCCCCCGTGAGTGCCGCTCATTCATCAGATGGCACCATCAAATATCTTTTTCCGGCCTTGGGCGGAGGATACATTGAAGCAGTGTATATTCCCGAAGCCGACCGGGCCACCCTCTGCGTATCCTCGCAAGTAGGGTGTAAGATGGGGTGTGCTTTCTGTATGACAGGCCGGATGGGTTTCACGGCCCAGTTGAGCACGGCGGAAATACTGAATCAAATCCTTTCCATTCCCAGTGTGGACACCCTGACCAATGTCGTTTTCATGGGCATGGGGGAACCAATGGACAACCTGGACAACGTGTTGCCAGCCCTGGAACGGCTCACGTCTCCGGATGGAT
>DOBD01000030.1:0-413 GCA_003506275.1 Bacteroidales bacterium
TCGTCCATTTCCCGGGTGAGGGAGTTGAGGGTTTGGATGACTTTGGTGAAGTCGGTGATGATGGCTTTGCTGTCATCGGGCAGTTTGGCCAGGAAATGCTTCTCAATGGCGGAGTAGATGTTGAATTCGACCATCTTGGGGTCGACGAGGACGAATTTGAGCTCGGCCGGGTGTTTCTTGTACAACAAGGAGGTGATCATGGCGTTGAGACCCACCGATTTGCCTTGACCGGTGGCGCCGGCAACCAGCACGTGGGGCATCTTGCAGAGGTCGACGGTGAAGACCTCGTTGGTGATGGTGCGCCCCAGGGCCATGGGAAGTTCGTACTTGCTTTCCTGGAACTTCTTGGAGCTCAGCACGCTGCGCATGGAAACAATCTGGGGGTCACGGTTGGGCACTTCAATCCCGATGGT
>DOBD01000030.1:451-3293 GCA_003506275.1 Bacteroidales bacterium
GTTCAGGGATGATTTCGTACAGGGTTACCGTGGCACCTACTGTTGCGGTGATGGAGCTGATGCGGATGCTGAACTGTTCAAGTACTTCCTGGATGCGGCGCTTGTTGCTGTTTTGCTCCTCGGTATTGACGATGGTTTCCGGGCTTTCGTATTGGGTGAGCAGTTTGATATCAGGGTATTTGTAGCTCGACAGGTCGAGTTTGGGGTCGTATTCGCCCAGGTAGGAGGCATCGTAGCTATCTTCGTTGGCCTTGGATCGCAGGTTGGGTCCTGCTTCGGGGAAGGCATCGTCGGCTTCATCTTCAATGGCGTCTTCGTTGCCAACGCGGATTTCGAAGCTGACATCCGAAGCGGCTAAATTGTTGTCTGTGGTCGGGCTTTTGGCTGGTTGGATGGTTGTTTCAAGGGGTTGGCTGGGGAAGATGGGCTCGGCCACCGGGGGCTCTTCGCTGACCGGGGGCTCAGGTGAGGGGGTGGCCGCAGGGGTTTTATCGTCGCCTGTAGTACGTCCTGTCCAGCTTTCTTCAAACTCGTCGGGCACTTCACCATCAAGAAGAGACTCCGGGTTTTCGTCCGAAGTGTCGGTGGTCGAGGGGGTTGCTTTCCTGCCGGTGCTGAGCCAGCGGTCGAAGAAAGGGCGTTTGCTCAAGCGGGTGAACAGGAGGAAGATGAGCAGGGAGGCGAGCAATAGAAGGAAGGTGCCTGGCCACCCGATGCTGGCACTGAGCCAGCTGTTCATGTTGTGTCCTAATTGACCGCCCCAAAGCAGAAACGTATCTTCGTACACAGGGGTGAAAAAGAACGCTAATGCCAGGGAAAACCAAACCATGCCCAGGGCACACCGGAGGAACACCCTCAACAGGGATGTTTTGCCGACTCCCAGCCAGCGGAGGGCGACGAACCAGCTGAAAACCAATGCGAAAAGGGATGGAAGACCAAACCAGCGGTTGATGATGACATCAGACAACCAGGCACCCATGGCGGCCCCTATGTTGCGATAACCCTCTCCCTGGTCGTCCAATTGGAAAAAGCCCCTGTCGTTGACTTTGCTGAAATCGGAGCTGCCTGTTACTACATAGGACAGCAGTACGACGGTCAAATAGGCCGTAAGGCCGGTAAGCACGATGCCAAGGGTAATTCGGGTTTCCCTTTTCTGGAAAAAGCGAATGAAGGCCGGAGTTGTTTTGGCCGTCTTTTTGGGATGGGCTTTGGTTTGAGACGGTTTGCTCATAGACACAGTGTTTCAACAGGGATAGGCGCTACTGCACAACAATATGCAAAGATAGGTTTTTTTTCGGCAGCTTCTTTGTCATTACGCCGCCCTTGTTTTTTGATTTGAACCCTTTTTTTGTACTTTTGTCGAATCCTGTCAACGATAGTCATCATGCCTTCACCTGAATCTAGTTCACCTGTCTATTCGAAAAACACCCTTGAATTCATTGCTGTAGCCAAATCATATTGTGATGTGTTGGATACCCTTGACCAGATGGAGAAGGAAAGACTGGTTGAGGTCATGCTCAGATTGCTACCGTTGTTGTATCTGAAGGGTTCCTTGTTGCCGTCTACTGAATTAATGGGTGATGGTACTGTAGAGGCGTTTGCCACAGAGACTCACTATGGTTTGTTGGCGGAGCAGATGGCGCATTTGCTGGAAGCTGATGACGCGTATGTCAATGTGTACCATCCTGACATTGCCCTGGCCGATGGGGCTGTTGCCTCTTCGGTGTCCGAAGGTTTGGCCGATATCTGGCAAGTGATGTACGATGTGGTGGAGGTATTTCGTCAAGGTTATGACGAAGCCATGAACGATGCGCTTTATGTATGCAAGGAGACCTTCGCAGGTGAATGGGGTGCTACCTTGTTGAACGTACTCAGAGCCTTGCACGGTATCAGGTACACTGAATCCGCTCCGTTAACGGACGAAGAGTAAGATACTATGCAAGCATATCCCACCTGTATATCCAAAGACGCCATCAGCGAGTTGCCCCTGGCATTTTTCCCGGGCTCCATTGTGGTGGTCGAAACGGACCTTCAAGTGGAGAAAGCACTTGCTTTTCTGTCCATGCAGCGGTTGGTTGGCTTTGATACGGAGACCAAGCCTGTCTTTTCCAAGGGAAAGATTCNNAGCCTGTTTTTTCCAAGGGAAAGAAAAACAAGGTGGCTCTGATGCAGGTGGCTACCGAAGATGTTTGTTTTTTGTTTCGTTTGAATACGATCGGCTTATCCGACGCGATCAATGATTTTCTGGGTGATGCGGCCATTAAAAAGATTGGCTTGTCGCTACGCGATGATTTTCTGATGCTCAGGGCCAGGAATGCGGCCTTGAAGACGGAAGGTTTTATTGACTTGCAGGATGTAGCCAAAACGCTGGGTATCACTGATAGCAGTCTACAGAAAATTTATGCCCTGCTGTTCGGGGAAAAGATTTCCAAGTCGCAACGCCTTTCCAATTGGGAAGCCACACAACTGACCACCGGCCAACAAAACTACGCAGCCCTCGATGCGTACGCCTGTCTGAAAATTTACCGTAAACTCAGCGCCGGAAACTTGGTTTTCGTACCCAACTCCGAAGGATCTGTCGGGGATGAATAAGCCCTTTTTCTGTGTTGTAGAACATTTTTTTGAAAATTGGTTTCTTGCAAAAGATTTTGTACAATCAAAGGTGTTTTTTTTAAATCGCTGTATATCAGGTTTATGCAGGTTTCGTCATGCGCAATAATAAGTGTAGATAATACACCAATAGTTAAATGGTGTTAAAGCGCTGAATTTTTATGGCAAAATAGTTGCACGGATGAAGGCAAACCCTTTATCTTTGTAGTGTGTTTTTCATGGTATTAGATTT
>DOBD01000189.1 GCA_003506275.1 Bacteroidales bacterium
ACCCCGCCTACTACGAAAAATTCTATTTCACGCCTGGCGACCTGGGATTTGAACCCATTCAAACGAGCCTGGGAAAACTAGGCGTGTTGGTCTGCTGGAACCAATGGTATCCGGAAGCCGCCCGCATGATGGCACTCAAAGGAGCCGAGCTGCTGATCTACCCCACAGCCATCGGTTGGGACGCCAACGACACACCCGAAGAAAAACAACGCCAACAAGACGCCTGGATGACCGTACAACGTGGTCATGCAGTGGCCAATGGCTTACCTGTCCTGGCAGTCAACCGCGTGGGACACGAGCCCGACCCTTCAGGGCAAACCAAAGGCATCCAGTTCTGGGGGCATAGTTTTGCCGCCGGCCCCCAAGGAGAAATGCTGGCCCTGGCCTCCGACGATGCTCCTGCCCTGCTTTTGGTCGACATTGATTTGAGCCGTTCGGAAAACGTTCGCCGCTGGTGGCCCTTTCTCCGTGACAGACGCATCGATGCCTACGATTTATCCAAACGATTTCTGGACGAATAACATCCGGACTATCGTGACGGTTCGATGATTCATGCATCAAGCGCCACGCTGCACAACGATGGCCATCGGGAAAATGAAGCGTTTCATCGGGTTTTTAGACCCTGTTCATCGATGAGGGCTTGTCCCAGGATATCCAGCCACCTACTTTTGCGGTGTCATTCGTAGTGTCTAACTTTTAAACTCACATCCTATGCGTCACCCTCGAAACAACGACAATTGTCCCACCTGCAAACCTCATCGCTCAGGCCTGGCCTTAGCATTGACCCTGGTTTTGGTCGGTTTGGTATTTCTGCTGGTCAACACCGGCGCCATCCCCACCGATTATAAAAGCGTCCTGACAGCCAAGCCTATCTGGTTGCTGATAGTCGGTCTCTTCTTATTGTTCAACCGTCAATGGGGCGTCTCCACCATTCTCCTGTCGCTCGGTATCTTTTTTATGATACCCTACCTGGGCGAAGTCAACCCCCAATGGGGCATCCCTGAAAACTTCACCAGCATCTGGTGGCCAGTGCTCCTGATCATTGGCGGTGTACTTATCTTCACCTGCAAGTACTGGTTCAAAAACTGCATCATCGGAATTGGCAAGGCTGATTTTACGTCTTCCTCAAAATGGGAAAACGAAGATGGCTACCTGACTCTCAACACCTCCTTTGACAGCCAAAAGAACATTGTGATCGATCCTATATTTAAGGGTGGTCACGTTAAATGCTCCTTTGGCGAGGTGATACTTGACCTGCGCAAAACCGAACTACCCGAAGGCAACAGCAAGCTCATCGTTGATGTTTCGTTCGGTTCGGTGTCCGTCATCGTTCCCAGCACCTGGAATATTCAGATCAAGGGCAACTCCATGTTCGGCACATTCAGCGACGAACGATTGAACAAAACCTATTACCCCGAAGAAACCAGGCACCTCACCATTGAGGGCAAAGTGGCCTTCGGCGAATGTGAACTGCGCGATTAAGGCATCATGAGGCATCCGGCATTCACCAGTTGGTCCCGAACCCTTTTATACTTGGGCTGTTTCCTGTTGTCAGGGAGTGTGTTCGCACTCTCCCTGGCCGGGATGAGCTCCCTGCCTTTCGGCACCCTCTTGCTGGAAGGAGCGTTTTCAGGGCTGGTATTATCGGGACTGACCGTCATGCTGTGTNNCTTTGCAAGGCTTTTTCAACCACCTGGCCTTACTGGCACTGCTGCTGGTGGTATGGTTAGGCACTGAGCACCTGATAATATTCTTAATCGTCAACCGTGAGACATTCACCCTGCTGGTGGAAATGATGCCCATCAAAGTCATCGTTGGCACCTTGTTTCTATTGTTGATGGTACAACACTATGGTCGAACCTCCACTGATATCGNNATCGACCAGACTGAGCTAGAGCCCGACACCTGTGAGGAAGAACCGTTCACTGAAAAAAAGACGGTCGCCCTGCAACCAATAGATACCATCACGGTGAAATCGGGTGCCAACATCCACCTGATTCCCGTCACCGAACTCCTTTATCTGCAAGCTGAAGGCGATTATGTCCTACTGTATACGGCCCAAACCAGGTACATCAAGGAAGAAACCATGAAGCACCTGGAAAGCCAGTTGCCCGGCCACTTTGTACGGATTCATCGCTCCTACATCGTCAATACCAACGTCATTTCCAGGCTCGAACTCTACGAAAAACAGCACTACCTGGTCACCCTTAAAACAGGCCACCAGGTTAGAGCCAGTACGAGTGGGTATAGGGTGTTGAAAGAAAAGCTTCAGCTTTAGACTCGCTAAAGCTGAAGCTTTTTATGGGATGGCATCACCCTTTCGGGGATGCCATCCCCCTTATTTATAGAACAGCTTCGATGTCCTTCATGCGGCCATAAAGCACCATCACAGTCCCCTCTTCGAGCACTGTCGTAGCCGAGGCCATCTCCTTGACCTGCTTGGTTTTCCTGGTCACACCAATGGCGTTGGACTCTTCAATCAGTTTGACGGTGGCCAACACCAGCACGTTGTGATTATTTCGCAGGCTTAATTCGGCCAACGTCTTTCCCACATACCGTTTTGGGACCAACACTTCAACGATGGAAAACTCATTGGTGATTTCATAGGAGTCCAGCAAACCTTTGACATTCAATTTTCTGGCCCACCGATGAGCGGTTTCTTCCTCCAGGTAAACGATATCATCCACATGCATGGCTTCTAAAATTGTTCTATGCAGAGGTGATATAGCCCTACATATCAGATGCTTGGCCTTCATCTGTTTCATTACGGCCGTTGCCAGAATATTGGCACCCTCATTCATGCCGATGCAAACAACGACGGCATCGGCCGAAGGTACCGGCAAACTGGCCACCGATTCGGGTTCGGATGGATTCATACAAACCGTATGCGTCATGTATGTCTTGCAGGCTTCCACCTTACCCATGTCAGGATCCACTCCTATGACTTCATGACCCATGGTGGTCAGTTTTTGACCCAAGGATGACCCAAAATGTCCCAGGCCGATGATGATGTACTTCATATTGAACGTTGATTGATTGTTGATGATAATTCAAGCACCATCAGTTGATGGTGATGTCCTCACTTGGGTATCTGTATTGTTTGAAGGTAACCTGTCTGACCACTGCAGCCATCAACGTAAGCAGGCTGATACGTCCCACAAACATGGTCGCAATGATGACCAGCTTGCCACCCATACTCAATTGAGCCGTAATGCCCATACTCAGCCCGACCGTACTGAAAGCTGATACGCATTCAAAGATGACCGTCCTCAGCGTCAACGCCGGATCAAACCNNATAGCCAACACCGATAGAAAGACCTGTGAATAGGCCCGTTTTACCGTCATGTCGGATATCTCACGCCCAAAAGCTTCCAGTCTCCCCCTGCCTTTGGCTATACTAATCGAATTAAGCAAGCTGACAGCAAACGTACTGGTCTTGATACCCCCGCCCGTAGACATGGGCGATGCACCAATCCACATCAAAAAATAGGTCAGAACAATGGCCGAGAAGGTCAACTGACCGTAGTCGATGGTATTGAAACCTGCCGTTCTGGCGGTTACCGAGGCAAAAAACGCAGCGACCCATCGGCCAAAGCCTTCATGCTCAGCAAAAGCCTGTTCGCGTTCCAGCAAAAAGTAGCCCACTGTACCCAAAACCACCAATATCAAGGTGGTCATACCGACAATACGCGTATTAAGGTTGATGATCCAAGCCACATGCCTGTGTTGCTTCTTGAACAACAGGTCGTTCAATAAATGCTTGAGGTACAACCATAGGTTATACAAGATGGGGAATCCTATCCCTCCGAAAAGAATCAATGAACCGATCGTAACCTGAACATCATATTCCTGCCTGAATCCCTCAGCAAAAAAACCGTTGGGAACCGTAGAGAAACCCGCGTTACAAAAAGCCGAAATGCTGTGAAAGGCCGCAAACCAGACCCGTCCCCAGCTGTTGTCCAATGGCCCACCCGAAAGACTGACGTAGAGCAACAACGCTCCTATTGCTTCAATTGAGAACGTAATAACCAACACATGCTTCAACGTACGAAACACCTCGGCAATTTTATCTGCGCCCGTCATTTCCTGGATGATGAGTTGATTCCGGTATGAAGAATCCCCTTTGAAAAAATAGGAAAAGTAACTCGTAAAGGTCATGATTCCCAAGCCGCCTACCTGAATGAGAAACAGCAGGATTCCTTGTCCGAAGAGCGTAAAATAGGTACCCGTATCCACCAAGGTAAGCCCGGTGACACAAACGGCGCTCGTTGAAGTGAACAACGCATCCACAAACGAAAGCCCTCCTTTGGTAGCGTTGGGAAAGGTCAAGAAAGCCGCACCCAACAGGATGATGCTCAAGAAACTAAACACAAAGAGCTGAGCCGGATTGAACGTTGTCTGTTTAAATTCCAGGTTCAAAGCCGACAATTCACGTAAAAAATTCACGGTAAACAACAGCAGCAGCCACTCATGCGAACGAAACAAGACAACGGGCAAACCAGCAGCCATGGCCAGCAACGACAAGAAAGCAGCCAGCACCAACAAACCGTCAAACAACCAGACCCAAACCTTACGTGCCCGATAAAAAAAGAGATGCCTCAGTGGGATGAACAGGACTATAGCCAAGGCACACCAGGCCAAGGCCTTATGCCAACCGATGTACGCCGGTTTTTCCAAATCGAATCCAAGCACATACAATAAACCGGCAAGGGCCAGTAAACTCACCACAAAAGGCACACCTGTCACAAAACGCAAGGGGCTTTTCCTTAGCGTCCTGCGGCGTTCAGTAGACCAATCAAACCGCAAACGATGAAACAACGACATAGTCAACCGATGTTAACGCACCACCACTTTTTCACCCGCTATCAAATAAACGCCAGGCCTTACATTCAGGCTATGCACTTCCCCGGCAGCCAGGTGGAGCATCCTGACCAGCCTACCGGCGACATCAAACACAGGCACGTCTGCTCCTCGCTCCGACACCACCTGCAATCGCCCACCATCCAAAGCGTTCACATGGATGCCCCCAACCCGCGGTTTAAGGGCCGTCATACCCGTGATACCCAGCGTTGCCGCCACTTCAGGGTAAATGGCCGCAGCATCTTCCGCACTGTAGAAGTTGATGTCCTCGATGGTCGATTTGTAATCAGCCGCTGATGAGGTCAAGCCAATGGCGTTGATAAACGAGGTACCGTTGTTGGTCACTTTGATGAATGGTTGCGTATAATCCATGTTGGTAGCCAGGTTGGNNGGAGCCGTGCTCCCTCCGTTGTTGAACCCGTTGAACCACCAGATGTAACTACTCCCAGCCGTTGTCCGTAGATTTTTCCCTTTGATGAGAAAGAAGGTCTTGTCACTGCTCACACTGTACGCATTATTCCTGGCTGCATTCATCATGAAGCAGATGTTGTTGGTACCCGAACGGGTTATGGTAAACGTGTTGTTCACATTATCGTAGCTGAACGACGAAGCCGGGGCCCTGCCCGCATCACAGACGCCCCAATCGGCGGCCGTGAAACGATAAGTCACCAGCGGCTCCACCCGACGACCGTTCAACAGCCGCAGACCGAACACGCCACCAGCTACATGACCGGGCAACGCATCAAACACCACACTGATGGTGTCTTTCCCGGCCAACCACGCGGCAGGCAACGGATATTCCACACTGATAATGCCCTCTGTTTTCCATTTATCGGTCAAATTGACCCTGGTAAGGGTATCGCCGTCGATCAGGATTTGAAAGGTTCTGAGGCCCGTTTCCTTTCCATAGTAACGCACCATCAGCGATACTGAATCCGTAAAACCTTTAGTCAGCATGCGGTAGCCAAACCAGCCCCCATCGGTTGCATCCCGGTAAAACGAGCCACTGAACACCCCGTTATTGGTCGACTCACCCTGCATGAAATGATCCGATTCAGATTGTTGCTCACCTGGTTTAACCTGATCGATCGTGCGGTTATCCAATTCCAGCAGCAACGCTTCCTCCTTTTCCACTGTTGCGCGCACCGATTCGTACTGCGCTTTGGTCAACTGCCACCAATACATCATGTAGCGGCTGTCGTGAATGGTTGCAAAAGGCTGTAGACGCAGGTCGTTATAACGGGGACTGTTGAAATACCCCTTGATGCGGAAATGCAAGGAATCGGCGTCAACCAACTCCACCGAATCCGGCAAACTGGCTCTGTCACCAATCAAGATCGGCGCCGAGGTCAAGGTTTTATAAGGACCGGTAGCCACATGCTCCATCCGCCCCTCGCCAGCCAACAGCCCAACCAGGTTGTCGGTACCCGTTTTGGCACCCAACAAGACCGGCCCATAGGTTAGCGCCACATAGGTAGTGTAGTTGGGCATGGCTTCACAAGCCACCCGCATGGGCAATTCCACTTGAATCACATCGCCGTTGGCCCAAGGCCTGCGCAACGCCACATACGACCCGGGGGTAGACGCGCTTTCTACTGGCGTACCATTCACACGAATCACAAAGCCAGACGCAGCCACCCACTTGGGGTGCCTTAGCAGCAGCGTGAAACTATCGGTGACAGTGATCGGTCTGGTCAATGTAAGCGTGGTACCCTGTTCATAGGGGAAACGCGTCTCCTGCCTCACAACCACTTGTTGTTCAGCCCAATTCAGTTCACTGGCCACAAACAGATTGACAAAGAGGGAATCGTTCTCATGGCGACTGTAGATGAATTGTCCGTACTTGCCATGATTCTCCATGCCCGAACCCACACAGCACCACATCGCCTGGTTAACCTGGGAATAAACCCGGTAATGTTGAGGTCTGGCCGATGTGAAATAGACATACCCCCCGTGTTTGGGATGCTGGGTGGAAAGGATGTGGTTGAACAACGCCCTTTCGTAATAGTCGGCGTACATGGCATCCTGATTGACGGCAAAGAGGTTTTCCGTCAGTTTGAGCATGTTGTACGTATTGCAGGATTCAGGTCCTTCCCGTTCGGTGGTGTATTTCACACAGTTGGCGGCCGACAGGAAATGCTCGCTGACACTGTTGCCTCCCAACGCCAACGTCCGTTTGTCCACCACGTTCTTCCAGAAATTGAGCGAAGCCGTATGGTAGGTCGTGGCCGAGGGATCGAGTTGAGCCACTCGTTCAAACCCAATCACCTTGGGGATCTGCGTGTTGGCATGTTTACCATCCAGATAAACGGAGGAATTCAGCCGCATGTTGTCGTACAACACCTTATGCGAAAAACGCTTGGCGGCCGTCAGATACGTGGGATTGCCCGTCATCTGATACGCATCGGCGTATACCTCATTCATACCCCCGTATTCTTTATCCAACATGAGTTGCATTTGGGCATCCGACAACGGTGAAGTGATGCGGACACCCCAGTCGCAGAGCTTGAGGAACATCGTTTTGGCCGTTTCATCACCGGCATACAGCCAGGCATCCCTCAAACCAGCGTAGGTTTTATGCAGGTTGTACCAGGGCACCCAGGAGTTGTTGTAGTAGGTCATGTTCTTGGCGTAAAGTGCCGTCCACACCTGTGTGCTGCTGGGCACTCCCCCCACATAACCAAACATCAGGTTATTGGTATCCTTCACGGCATCCTGACACAGCTTCAATTCGGCCAGCATGTAGTCCAACCTTGCCTTCAGACTGGCTTTGAGGGCCTGATCCCTGGAAGCTGCATACGCCATGCTCAGCGCCGTCAGGTAGTGACCACCTACATGGCCATCCAATCCATTACCTATCTCACCCGACCAGTTGACAAAGGGTTTGCCCGTTTGTCGAATGCCAGCTTGTTTTTGATAAGGCTGCAACAGCCTGTCCACGTCATAAGCCAGCAGAACGGAATCGTTCAACAACATGGCCTTTTTGAAGGGACCATCCAATAAGGTCACCGCATCCAGGTCGAACTCGTGGGAATAAAGCCGGCTCTGGGCTGAGAGGGGTTGCAAAACAGACAAGCATACGCATGCCAGGAGTGTGACCATCGAATGCAACGGGTTGTTAAAGCAGTGCGTCATAGCCATACCATCGGACGGTTAAATAATGGATTCATTGACTCTGTACAAAATCGATTCAGGCGGCTAATGTACGATGACTCGAAAAACTGTGCAATGAATTGTCCAAAATCTTCCATATTATAAATTACGTTAAAAACCCGCATTTATATCGCGCGCGATAAATATTTAGCCTATATTTGTGTCGCGAACGACATAATTAACCAAACAGACCCATGAATCGTTACTAATCAATCTATAAAAACCCAACACAATGAAAACCCTACACGATTTTTCCGCCATCACCCTGCAAGGGAAATCAGTCGATCTGTCTACGTACAAAGGTAAAACCCTCCTGGTGGTCAACACCGCCAGTAAATGTGGCCTTACCCCTCAATACGAAGGCCTGGAAGCCCTTTATCAAAAATACAAAGACAAAGGACTGGTAATCATCGGTTTTCCCTGCAACCAGTTTGCCAACCAGGAACCAGGCGATGAAAAAAGCATTTCCGAAAACTGCCTGATCAACTACGGCGTCACCTTTCCCATGTTTGCCAAAGTCGATGTCAACGGGCCCAATGCCCATCCCCTCTTCGTTTTCCTGAAAGACAGCCTGCCTGGTTTCCCCGGCAAATCAGTGAAATGGAACTTCACCAAGTTCCTGGTCGATGCCGACGGCAAGCCCCTGAAACGTTTCTCCCCCTTTACCAAACCCGCAGCCATCGACACCTACCTGGCCGGCAAGCTCAAATAAGGCGCTCATGAAAACCCTCGATCCGGCCAATTACGACCACCTTAAACTGGAAAACCAACTCTGTTTCCCGGTCTACGCAGCCTCCAGGCTCATTATTAGGGCCTATCAGCCTCACCTAGACGCCCTGGGCATTACGTATCCCCAGTACCTGACCTTGATGGTGTTGTGGGAAGAAGAGACGATGACTGTCAATGAGATTGCGCACAAGCTGTTGCTCAACACCAACACCATCACCCCCTTGCTCAAACGCCTGGAAGCGATGAAGCTGGTTTCCCGCAGCCGAGGTATCGACGATGAACGCAAGGTGATGATTTCCCTCACCGACAAAGGCCGCGCCATGCGGGAAGACGCCTCCTCCATACCCTTCAAACTCGTGGCCGGCCTCGAAGACAAAGGGCTAACCCCCTCCATGCTCCTCAACCTCAAACAACAACTCCACCAATTGATCGAAGGGATGGCATCCTTTTGAAAAGGATGCCATCCTTTTTGATGGGATGCCATCCTTTGCAAAGGGATGGCATCCCTTTTTTAATGTTAGAAGAGAAAAAGCGCTGCTTTATGAACATTTGTTCATTATTATGCGTATATTTGTCTCATCATTCAATTAAAACGTACAACAATGGCAAGAGGAGACAAAACAGGCCCGATGGGACAAGGTCCCATGACAGGCCGAGGGTTGGGTTATTGCGCAGGTTATGACCAACCCGGCTTTACAAACAACGATGAGAACCGTCAAGGACAAGGTCGAGGTCTACGAAGAGGCGGTGGTTATGGTCCAGGCTTTGGGCGTCGATTTGGTGGCGGCAAAGGCAAAACCTTTTCTCATTAACGTTTCTAGTTATCTATACTGAGTGACGTTCAACTGGCACTGCTCCACCAACTCCTGAAAAGCCTCACGAATCACGTGAGCAGAAGGCGATGCCGGAGCCCACTCAATCAGACTCTGACAATGGATCATAGCTGTGACAAAAGCTGGATCAAAAGGGATCTTACCGATGACGGGTACATTTGAATGCTCACAAAAAGTATCCATCTCCTGACAGACAGCTTGATTAAGGTCATATTTGTTGATGACGACAAACGTGCGAAGCTTGTAAATGGCCACCAAGCTCAAGATACGCTTGAGATCATGTAAACCCGACTTTGACGCTTCAGTCACCACCAATGCAATATTGGCGCCGGTAATGGATGAAATAACAGGACAACCAGTTCCCGGAGGGCCATCAAGCAAGAGTATACCTTTCTGCTGATCAATCGCCAACGATGTCGCAGCCTCTCTGATTACCCGTACCAGACGTCCGGAGTTCTCTTCACCAGGCTGCAGGCGGGCATGGATAAAATGACCATACCTAAACGTACTCTTGTACCAGCGACTTTTATCAGCGGAAATCAACGAGATGGCACCTTCCGGACAAACCCTGGCACACAACTGACAGCCGTCACACGAAGTTTCTTTAATTACAGGCTGACCATCAACCAGATGGATGGCATCAAAGCGACAATGCGCCAAACAGCGACCACACTGATTACACACAGCAGGATCAATGAAGGCCTTATGACCAGAAACAAACACATTTGTTTCCTGCACTTCGGGTGAAAAGAGCAGGTGCAGGTTGGCCGCATCCACATCACAATCCACCACCACACTATTTCCCAACAACGTAGCCAAAGCGGCCGTGATACTGGTTTTACCCGTACCCCCTTTTCCACTCAAGACAACGATTTCTTTCAAAAGACCACGATCTTTCATACGATAGCAGAAGGATGAGCCTGTGCACGAATGCGATCAAGCAGGGTTTGAAACACCGATTTATACGCCGGAAGCACCTTGACAACCAATTTACCTTCAGCATACACCGAAGCGATTTCCCTATCAAAGAGGATGTCAGCCAAATGAGGAACGCCCTTGTCGGCCATCCAACGAAACAACGCTTCATCACCGAGCCCAGCCCTGTTCACGACCACACCATGCGGTTTGCCCATTTGTTCCAAGGTTTCAATGGAAAGTGCCAGGTCATTCAAACCAAAGGGTGTCGGTTCGGTCACCAAAACAACATAATCCGCCGGTTCCACGGTGGCAATAAACGGGCAGGAAATGCCAGGAGGGGCGTCCAAAATAACCAGGTCGTGCTTGCCAGCTTCGCTGATGGCCTGTTTGATGATCTTGACCGGCGACGCCGTGCCAACCAATGTACGTCCTTCAATCAAAGCAGGGCGTTTGTTGATGTAGCGCATGCTCAACGTGCCAATGGGGACAGTTTTTTCCGTGATGGCGCCAACTTTACAAGCCGCCAAACAGGCTCCACAATCATGACACACGTCTTCAAGGACGTCAATACGGCGCGGCTCTTTTAGAAAGAAGATTGCGTTATAGGAGCACCAATCATGACAACGACCACAATACGTACAAACCGCCTTGTCTATGACAGGCATTTGTTGAGTAACCGTTTGCATGCCTGCGGGCTCACCTGGCAAGAAAACCGCATCATTGGGCTCTTCAGCATCACAATCCACCAGTACCACATCCACACGAGCATCCAGGGAAACCTGAAACAAGTTAGTAGAGACCAAGGTCTTACCCGTCCCCCCTTTACCACTGGCTATGGCTATGATCATCGCACTTAGAATGATCCAATGACACGATCGATCGTCAAGTCCGCCTCGTTCAATTCGATAAAACGAACAGATAAGCTTCGAAGCAAGGTAGTCACCTTGGGACCGAGCTGGCGAGCCGCAACCGCCTCCGCACCCTGGGAAACAACAAATTGAGCAGCAGCCGGTCCCGCTCCTTCGTTGCTATGAGCAGCGGCATTCTCAACAAACGTTGTTTGTTGGGTTTCTTCATCATAAAAGGCGAAATACGCACACCGACCGAAACGATCATCCACCAAGGCAGACGCAGTGGGTTGCACACAAGGANNTTTTTGTCTATACTGACACAAAGATAATGAACATTTGTTCATATCTGTCAACAAATAGAAAAAATCGCCCATTTCAGGTAATAAAAATCCGAAGTCTATCTAGCGATTTCGTTTCACCACAAAACTACCCCGTTTGACGCCCAGTTCCTGAGCAATCTAGTCGCACTTCACCATCAACAAGAAAAAAACGGTAATCTGCGTACATGTGCAAACAATTAATGATCACAGGCATTAGACCCTCCCTTGAGGGTTTTGTTCAGCCATTCTTGCACCAAGGCAGCCGGGTGTTTGGGTTGTACACCAACCGTCACCTCAATCGATCGGGCGGCAAATAAATCCAGGGCCCGTTGCCCCATACCTCCGGCCAGCACGTGGGTTACCCCTTGCTCAGCCAACCAGCCCGGCAACAGCCCCGGCTCATGGGGCGGTGGTATCAACCGTTCTTCAGCCAAAATCAGGCCGTTATCCACATCAAATACTGCAAATTGCTCGCAATGGCCAAAATGCGCACACAATCGTTCCTGTTCAAGGGGTATCGCTNNCGTTCCTGTTCAAGAGGTATGGCTACTCGTTTCATATCGTCAATTTTGTGCGCAAATGTAACTCAATTTCTGAACATATGTTCTTATGTTGAAAAAAAAGTGTCTCAAAAGCCTTACACTTTTGAGACACCATGCGATTCATGCGCATACCTCTGCTGGCATTGCAAGAGAGAATCCCGCCGAAACGAAGCGCTTTTGTTAAGTTACTTGATCAACGTAAACGTCAGCGTCAGACCCACCATAAC
>DOBD01000109.1 GCA_003506275.1 Bacteroidales bacterium
GCTTTTCGGAGAGGGCTCATCTATAGTCGCTTTCTTTTCCTGAGCGCTGATTTGTGAAACGAAAAACAGAAACAGCATTATTTGCACAATAATAACATGGGCATTTCTTTTTTTCATGGCATGATTGTAATTAATATTAATATCTATGATTAGAAAAGGCTAACGTATTCACCTTGACAAATATATCAGGCAATTTGAAGAAAGCTATCGTTAGAAACCTTAGAAAACCTAAGGAAAACCTTAGAAAACCTAAGGAAAACCCTGGAAAACGAAGGAAATTCAGGTTATTCCCATGGAGACCAGCCGTCTGCGCCGGAAAGTATGTTCGACAACGTATAGTCGCCAGCTTGTTCGGCACGTAACTGCTTGGCCCAGTCAACTCTGGCATTGGGATTGGCACCAGGTCCTTTGGATTCCAGTTCGGCGTAGTACACTGTCTTTTCAGCTTCAGGTTTATTCCAATCATGCCAGCCTTCAGGTCGGATGTGGGCCCCCATATGGCAACCAATAAAGACAGTCTTGGCAAATGGACGCCAGGGTCTTCCCAAATAAACCCCCTCGACACCTTCATCGGCTGTCAATCGGCAATCCAAAAACACATAGCCGTATGCCGTTCCTTCTGGTGTAGAAGCAGCGGTGACATAACCACCTGACCGATTGCTCCTGATCTCACAGCGATTAAACAACGCCGTTGAGGAGCCAAAGATAAAATCGACGGTTCCCTCAATATAGCAATCTTCGTAATATTGACGACTGGATTTACCCCAGGTATACAGTGTATCCTGGTTACCCAGGAAGCGACAGCCTTTGAAGGCAACTTTATCGGCGGCGACGACCACTGCTACCGCCTGACCTACCTGACCGGCCTCATTGGCAAAGGTAAGATTTAGCGCTTCAAAGCCTTGACCATAAATATAAAGACTCCCTGATCCAAACGTGCCTGTGTTTTCACCGAAAGCAGTGGGCTTACTCGCAAAATCATCGTATGTAAGGATGGTCTCCGTCACACGCTCACCTATCATGGTCAAGTTGCTGCAGGAGGCCGGTACCTGCAGTTTTTCCTTATACACGCCTTTACGGATAAACAGCGTGGTACGTTTGGCTCTATTCACAGGAACAGCATTGATGGCTTCCTGTACCGTCATGAAATCACCGCTACCGTCTTTGGCTACGACCAGGTCGTAATAGCGGACATGAGGAGCTAACGCTTGACACTGAGCCTCCAAGGCTTCAGCCACCATCCTTGCCATGGTTCTGGCACCGGCAGCCCTTAAATGAGTATCATCTTGCTTGCCTTCGGGAGCGGCCGGGTTGCTGCCTTTTTCCACCCACATGAACAAGCGTTTTGACGCTTCTGGCCCCAACTGCTGAACCAGTTCGTGGCTGGTGCGGTTGTGGTCAATCAGGGGCACACCCAACTCGGCGGCCACGTCCTTGACAGCCTGAATGTAAGCCCCGTGCGTATCGACAAGTTGACCTTGTTCGTCAAATTTTCGGCGTATGATCGACGTCAACAAAGCGGGATTACCTCCTTTGGCCCTGGTTTCTTCAACGTACTGTTTGAGTTGGTCGTTGAACGTGCTACCCGGATCGGTGTGTCTGTCTGGATTGGGCTTCTGGTCGTTATGACCAAACTGAATCAGCACATAATCACCTGGTTTGATGCGTTCAAGCACCACGTTCCAGCGTCCTTCGTTTCGAAAGCTCAAGCTACTGCGACCATTGAGTGCATGATTATCCACCACGACGTAACGACTGTCAAAATAGCTCGAAAGAGCCTGTCCCCAGCCCCGTTCAAGGTTTTCATTGGACAGCGATTTGTTGGCACACGTCGAATCTCCGATGGTGAAGATCGTGATGACATGGGGGCTGTCTGAAGCGGTAAATAACCCGATCAGGCAAACACACAACAGCCAAAAAAGCGTTACAGACTTCAGTTTGAACTCAGCAAAAGGGACGCGGCTAAACGGGTGTTTCATGGTCGGAAAATTTGCGTAATGACAAATGTGATGGTGTAACGTATTATGAAAGACCTGGCAAATGTGCTGCCAGAAAGCGACCGGTGTAACTATCCTTGCAGGTTGTTATGGCTTCCGGTGTGCCTTCAAAAACCAGGTAGCCACCTTGATTGCCCCCTTCAGGGCCAAGGTCGATCAGATGGTCGGCTTGCTGGATAATCTCCAGGTTATGTTCAATGATGATGACGGTATGGCCCTTGGCGATGAGGGCATCAAATGCCTTCATCAGGATACCGATATCGTGAAAATGCAGGCCGGTTGAGGGTTCGTCAAACACGTAGATGGTGGGATCCGGGTGTTCGGCACTCAGAAAGTAAGCCAGCTTCACGCGTTGACTTTCACCGCCGGAAAGCGTTGACGACGATTGACCCAGTTTGACGTATCCGAGACCTACCTCTTTGAGGGGCATCAACCGCTTGACGATACGTTTCTCCATGGGCGTTTTTCGTTCGCCGAAAAAGTCAATGGCTTGATTCACCGTCATATCCAGGATATCGGCGATGTCTTTGTCTCTGTAACGCACTTCCAGCAGATCAGGTTTAAAGCGCTTGCCGTGGCAGGCCTCACAGGGTAAATGCAGGTCGGCCATGAACTGCATTTCCAC
>DOBD01000037.1 GCA_003506275.1 Bacteroidales bacterium
CCAGATGGTGGCCCTGGCTTTGGCACACAGGCTGTCCTGGCCTTCTTTCTTCTGAATGAGTTCCAGGTAACAATGGCCGGAAAAATGCACCTTGCATTCACTGATTTCAGCCTGTACCCAGTATGTCCCAGGCATCTGATGTCTGAGATTGGTACGTACGAGTTGGTTAAGTTCTTGTAAGGTCATGGCCTTTATGAAAAGCCCTACCGCTTGATGAGCACAACGGCAGAGGCGGCATAGCCTTCCTCCCGCCCTACAAAGCCCAGCCGTTCGCTGGTGGTAGCTTTGATGGAAACAGCATCGGGGGTTATGCCCAAAATGGTAGCCAGGCAATCCTGCATGGCCGGAATATGTGGATTGAGTTTGGGACGTTCGGCTGCAACCGTGGCGTCTACGTTGCCCACGGTCCACCCTTTCTCGGCCAATAACTTGACGGTACTGTCCAGCAGGCGTTTACTATCAATGCCTTTATAGGCAGGATCGGTATCAGGGAAATGATGACCAATATCACGCAAGCCGGCAGCACCCAGCAAGGCATCACAAATGGCGTGAATCAAGACGTCTGCGTCAGAATGCCCCAACAGGCCTAGCTCATGGTCCAGCCTGATGCCACCAATCCAGAGCTCACGCCCGGTAACCAGTGCGTGGACATCGTATCCGTATCCGACCCGTATATCCATGATGGTGACGGTCCATTATTTATCCAACAGCATGCGGATGCCTTCCATGTCGAAGGCCAGTGAAAAACGCAGGGTACCATCCAAGGGGTTGCTTTGAGCTTGGGAGACCAGGTAGGATGCATCCAGCCTGAGCATGCTCATCTTGAAACCGGCACCAAAGGTGAAAAATTTACGGTTGCCCTTGTATTCGTGTTCGAAATAATAACCGCCACGGACGAAGAATTGGTCGTTGTAGGCATATTCAGCGCCCACAGACCAGTAGATTTCCTGTAATTCTTCCTTGAAGCCGTTAGGAGCATCATTGAAAGAAGTGAAGAGAGCCTGGATGGAGGATATGCCTTCCCCGTTGTCCAAGGAATCCTGTGGGGTAGGCACCAGCAACTTGTTGACATCGGCCGAGAAGCGTAGCACGTTGTAATCGTCCATGGGGTAATTCACAGAGGCTCCGAGACGTAAATTGGCTGGCAGGAAGTAATAGTTGTTGCCACCATCATAGGAAATCTTGCTACCGATGTTCGACACATTGAAACCCAAGGCCACCGAACCCCGCTCCCGTCCGAAATAGACGGGCGTATTGTAGTAGCCGGCGATATCAGCGGAAAAGGCGTTGCCGGCAGGATCGTCACCGCTCATCAAATCGGACAAGATGTAGCGCAGGGATACCCCCATGGAAAAGCGTTCGGACAACAAGCGAGAATAGGCTACGTCCAACTCCATTTCATAGGGACGGATGGAATAACCCGGGTCATCGAGCATGCTGCGCAAAATCACCTCGCCCAGGGAAAAATAGCGCATGGAGGCACTCAATGACTGGATGTCATCGAGCTTGTAATAGCCCATCAGGGAGGTGAGGTTGATGTCGGTTGAAAGTTTCGCCAACCAAGGCGTATAGGATAAGGCGAAACCGGCTGTATTCTCTATGAAGGCATATTTGGATGGGTTCCAATACTGTGAATAGACATCGGGTGTGGTGGCTGCACCCAAGTCGCCCATACCGCTGGCAACAGCGTCGGGGGAAACACCCAGCGAATACACAGAGCTTTGTATGGGGTTGTAGGTATCTTCAGCCAGGACAGGCAAAGCCGTTCCCAGGGTACACATCATCAAAACAACAAGGACTTTCTTCATAGTAACAACAATTGACGCATTAGCGGACAAACATACGTACAATAACTCAAACCTCCTCGTTTTATTGTGGCAAAACCTGGATTTTTTCGGCAATCATGGACTCGCCACCGGTGGCATCCGTCACCTGTACACGGCACAGGTAGACGCCCCCAGGCACTTTCCGACCCTTGGTATCCGACAGGTTCCATTCGAGCACATCGCTCTGCCACTGGCCGGCCTGCATGGTGGTGGATTCCTCCCAGCAGCGTTGTCCCATCAAGCTCAACACCGTCATTTTGACAGTCACTGGCACGTCCGGTCGGTTGTGGTTGAAGCGGAAGAGGTAGCGGTCTGCTTGGCGGACAGCCACCAGGTTACTCAGCATGGGATCTTCACCTGGCTTAACGGTAAACGTCAGGTGTTGAATGGAGGCGTTGTTCTGGACATCCCAAGCCCTGAAACTCAGATGGTGTCGACCAGGGGTCAACGTGGGTAAGACAAATTGCACCGAACCGGCGTTGTAACTGCCCACATCGGCCGTATAGTAACTGTTGAGTGAATAAACCTGCTGAGGATCCTCGTCGATGATCAATTGGAAATCATGACCGATACCATGACCGGAGGTATTCAGTCCTCCCTCATCGCTGACCTTGGCAATCAGAGTGGGACGTTCGTTCACGGCTTGTTTGGGTGTCCAGGTCGTATCGTTGAGGAATAGCCTGATAGAGGGTCCCGTCGTGTCTGGTGTCACCTGAGCATAGGTACCACCCAGGGCAAACTGATCGAAATACCCGTGACCTTCGTTAAGGCTGGCATTGTCACACACATACAAATTGATGCGTCCCTGTTTGTAGGAATATTGAATATCCTTGGGTACGACGAAGGAAAAACGGAATCGACCGTTGACCACACTGTCCTTGCCCGAAAAAAGCACCTTGGTCCTGTCGTAATACGTGAAGATATCGGCTCCGTTGCTACCCAGGGTTTTAACCTGCGTGGGGGCATCCAGCACGGTGGGATGGACCAATCCGTTGAAGGTTTCTGCGAAACGGCCATCTTCCGCATACACCTCGCCTTCCACGGTGACAGTCTGGAGGGCTTGAAACGTATCGATGGCCGTAGAAACAGGCTTACCGTTGACATGGGTTACCTTGACTGCGTACTCAGGATAGGCCAATTTCATGGCCGGATCGCCAATCAGCGCGAAACTCAGCTTGTTCCTATCATTACGCATCACATCGGAACGCTTGGTGAGGTACATGATCTCGCCCAAGGTGTTCCGTTTACCATTGCGGCGGGAGAAAATGTTATCGGTAAACCGCTGGTTGAGCACAAAATTGTTGGATGAATAGACGATGCGGGTAGTGGTAAACAGGGCGATGGCACCACCCATGGGATTCAAGAACACGGTTTCACCACCGGATTCGTCGGGGGCATCGTAACGGGTGAAGTCACACGTAGCTGTCACCCATAGGGGCAAGCAACTGTTCACCATCTCCTTGGCCATACGTTGCGTCAGGATTTTCTCTTCTGCCCACTCAGTGGTGGATCCATGACCCGTGTAATTAACCATGAGCAAGCCCATATCCAACAATTCCAAAAAGTGGTTGGAGCCGTCGGGGATGGTTAATCCGGAAGCCTGGCTGATCTTTTTATACGCATCCACATAAATGCGGTTGACCATGAACTGGGGAAAAATAATTTCCACGGAAGAGGCCAGCGATTCGGCTTGCGAGGTATGGGTGTTGCCATCGCCATCGTCAGCCAGGTAAAGCAGTCGGTTCTTCCAGGGGCCTTTCCGCTTGTTCTTCATGTAGTTGAGCGTCTTGTCCACCACATCCTTGGCTTGTTGTACGGTGTGTACAGGAAAACGACCGATGCCAATATCCAGTCTGGCTGTAGCAAGGTTTGCACCTTCGTTGTCGTCAAGAAAACCAAAATAATCGTCGGTCACAAAAGAGAGGGTACCATCCAGACTTTCTACCGACTGGTAGGTAAGCAATCTGTTGGATTTCAGGGAACTATTGGCAAAAGCCGAAGAAACCATCCGGTTATCGTACACTCCTCCGCCAAACAACAGCAGGTAGTCGGGTAGTTCAGCCTCATTGGTCGCCCTGTCATAGAACAACTTCATCATGCGTCGATAAGCTGTTGCATCGGGTGTACCTGATGAAAATTCGTTGTACACCTGTTCAGGTGTGACCAACAGGACACTCAGTCCATCCATGTCCGTATGAGCTTGAGCCAATCGCAACGCCTGTTCCCGAAAAGCCGGCGGGACGATGATGACCATATCGGGTTGATGCGTGTGGATGTTTTGATTGGGAACACTGCCTTCGATAGCGGGTTTGGGAATGTTGCCATCCAGATTGACGCAGGCATACTCCCTTAACGTGGCTGTGGAAGCCACAAAGCGGAAGGTGCTGCCTTCCAGGTTGCCTTCCATAAGGGTCATACCCACCGGATCGGTCACATCAAAGACCAGGGTGTTCGAGCTGGCTTGAGCCAGTTGGAAGGTGGCTACCCCACCCACTTCCACGCTACCCGGATCCCTGAAGGTGTAAGGCGTGTTGGTTGCCTTGAGGGGCCTGCGCAGGTTCAGTTGGATAAAATTCAGGTAAGCCCTGGGGGTAGATGCGTTGCCGTACGGCATATATTCCACGTCTACCTTGACGGTGGGGCTGGTCGGTCTGAACGTGATGGTTCGGCTGGAAGACGATCCATAGGTATAGTTTTGTGAGTTGGCTGTGTTGAGGCCGGCCATCGACAAAGGGCTCATTCTTACCCCGTTCACATGGACGTTGGCGTAACTGGTCGCCGAATTGTACGCTGCGGCCTCGATGAGCAAGGTGGACAAAGCCGTTGTATCGATGTCGTCTACAGTGAAGCTGAACGATTGCCTGGGATTGGTGTACAGATCTTCTCCATACAATTCCCTGCCCGTACCGCTGTTTTTTACCAATTCTCCCATGTTGATCAGTTCCTTCTCGTGCAACAACAGATCGGTGTAGGTGCTCACTGTCCGGTTGGGTGTCAAGGTGGTGTTGGTACGCTGAGCCTGCAAGCTGCCTTCGGCGCGTTCGCCCAAAAAGTAGTAAGCCTTGTCAGAATAATGGTTACGCGTCCTCGTCAACAGCGAATAGTTGCTGTTAGGCGACCAGGATACGGGACCCTGAGCATAGAAAAGCAGGTAATCTCCGCTGTTGAAAACACCGTCAGAACCAGTCACTTTCCAAAGGGGAACGGGAGGCAGATCATCCATGTAATCGCCCTTGCTGAAATCCTCTGACAAAAGCTTTCCTCCATATCCGTAAACCTGCACCTTGGCTGGATTAACACCCAACTTGACAATGTCCTCGTAGGTTAATCGGTAGATACCCGATTGTGTTACACTGAGCTTACGCCATTTCCCCGTAGCCAGTACGGACTGTGACGCATAGGTTTGTCCTGCCTTGAGTGAGGGAAACGTTTGCGGGATTGTGCTTGCCGCGTTGAGGGCTGTGCGCCATTTACCGGCCTCCCATTCGATAACGCGGGGGGCGGCTGCTTGACTGACAGGGATCAACAGCAACACAAACAAACAACAAGCAAGCAAACGTTTGGGCATGGGAAACGGTATTATTGCTAGAACGGAAAACAGGGCGTTTTCGTATGTTACTTCACCCTCAAGTCCAGGCATTTACGAGCCTCTAAAAAGCCTTCCAGGTGGTCACCTACGGCTAAAGAGCCTATACCTGAGGGTGTTCCCGTGTAAATCAGATCCCCTGTCTTAAGGGTATAAAAGCGTGAAACGTATTCGATGATGTCGTCAACGGGAAAAATCATATCGGCCGTATGGCCTTGCTGCACGCTTTCTCCGTTACGCAACAGACTGAACCGGATATCCTGGATGGGGCCCAACGTTTCCATAGGCACAAAACTGCCCACCACGGCCGATTGGTCGAAGCCCTTGCACAGTTCCCAGGGCTTTCCTTCACTGCGGAGCCTCTTCTGCAAGTCCCTGGCCGTCAAGTCCAAACCGACAGTAACGGCATCGTAGTACCGGTGAGCATACTTGGCAGCGATGCTTTTCCCCAGGCGGTTGATGCGAATCACCAACTCGGTCTCGTAATGAATGGCCGAATTGAAATCGGGCAGGAAAAAGGGCATGTTGGCAGAAGGCCGTTTCTCAGTGGCTTCAAGCAGGGAAGAATCGGGTTTGCTGAAAATGACAGGTTCCTGTGGGACGGGATTACCCAGTTCCTTCAGGTGTTCGCGGTAGTTCATACCGACGGCAAGAATCTTCATAAGGTTGTGTTTAGGTCAATGACGCTCCAACCGGTTGAATATCAGAGCCAGATGGGCATAAATTGAGGTATTCTGTACCACGATGCCTTCCGGCATGTGAATACGGAAGGGGGTGAAATTCCAAACGGCCTTGATGCCTCCGGCCACCATGCGTTCAGCCACAGCCTGCGCTTTATCAATCGGAACGGTGAGAATCCCGATACAAATGGCCGATGATGCCTGCATCGTTGGAAACTCATCAATATGGTAAACGGGAATACCGTTGATGGTTTGACCGACCAAGTCGGGATTGACATCAAAACCGGCCACAATTTCCAGCCCGTATTGAGAAAGGCC
>DOBD01000098.1 GCA_003506275.1 Bacteroidales bacterium
CCAAGCCGTAGCGGCCGGCACCACCCAGCATGACAGCCAGGCCTAGACCGATTACCAGGAGGTAATATTCAATGCCATCACCGGCCTGGTTGCCAAACCAGTTCATGAAAAAGCCATTTTTGAGGCTACCGCTGATGAACATGGCACCTGTCATCGTCAAGGTGATCGAAAAGGCCATGAACCGGGTGAAAAATCCCAAAATAACCCCTAAGGCACCCACGAACTCAGCCAGGATGACCATTACGGCCACCAGGGTCGGCATACCCATGGAGGAAAAGCCGGCCACCGTCCCCTCAAAACCATAACCACCAAACAGTCCCAGGGCTTTTTGCATACCGTGGGGAAGAATGACCGCACCGAGGGTGAGGCGAGCAATCAATAATGACCAGGAAGAGGTATCCGTGGAGAAAAAGCGTTTTATATAGTTCATAATGGGTTCATTGCTAATAGATAAAAAGTGGCCTTACTAATACCAATAGTAAGCCAACACAAAGATAACAACTATCCCGTGAAAACACCTAATAAAACAAGTAAAAGCTTGTTAAAATATGCGCACTGCTTTTATTGTCTCGATAAGTGGTTGCCAATTGGTGCTAGGTTCGGTTGTCGCAACGTGGGTAAGGCGTGCATGTAAAGGCTGAGTTCACGTTATTCACCCAAATAATACGATGGTACTGGNNTTCCCCCAAATAATACGATGGTACTGGTGCCTGGTCGTAACCCATGGATCGGTGTGCAATGTGGTTGCGGTAGAGGGCGTCTTGCATCAACGTAATCCGGCGGTCAGTGGCGGGGATGTTGCTGCGGTAGATGCGTAGTTCACCGGGGAGGGCCGTGATGATTTCCTCCCGCCAATCGCCATCGAGGTCGGCTGTGAACAGGACGCTACCCTCCAGGTTGTCGGTCATGGCCTGGCCTTTCCATTTGCCAACCTGAGAAGCCCAACGGAAGCGTTGACCGGGCTGCCTTTGTGGGGTTTGTTGACCTTGGGTGGTTTGTACAAGGGGGCGATCCTGAGCCGTCGGTTGTGTTTGAGGTGCGCCCTGGGGAGGGGTGGCCATTGTGATGACCTCTCGGAGCTTGTCGGCATCCCACCACACCCAATTACCGGTAGGTGGCACTGCTTCGTCACTGCCCATGTATTGAGCGCCGGTGTTTCCAATGGGTTGTACGCCGTTGTTTCCTGTAGGTTGAGCATCGGTACCTCCGATTCGTTTGCCGTCGGCGCTCAGTAAGTATTTGGCCGAGCTGCCACCTTTTTTATCTTCAGACGCAAAACATTCCAAACCGGGGTGAGATGGATCAAAGTCGGTCACCATACCACTGCCCACGTGGTAAGTATCGTGCCCAATGTTCCATATAGGACTGCCGTTTTTTGGATCTATCAGACAGACACCTCGGCCATTGGTGTGATAAGGTTCCAGGCAGAGGAACATTTCCATGCCTTCGCGGTTGGGATTGATGTCGGTAATGTAAATCTTATCGGGATGCCCCAAACCCACTGACCACAGCAAGGTGCCGTTGTCATCGAGCGCGCAGGAACCCAACACCACTTCATCCCTGCCGTCACCGTCTATATCGGTGCAGATCATGTTATGGGCACCCTGGCTGCGAACTACGGGATTCTCTTCGTCGCCGTCCCAACGCCAGACCCTCACCAACTTGCTGCCTTCCAACCGCCAGGCGTCTACGGTCATCAGTTTGTAGGTGCCCCTGGCGGCCAGGATGTAGGGCGTTCTCCCGTCCAGGTAGGCCACGCCGATTTGGTTACGGCTCTGACGGTTGAGGTCGCCGTAACGGGCGTTGCGTTCCGGCCAGTCCATCTGGGCAAGTTGGTTGCCTGTCATGCCGTCGAGTACGGTCAAGTATTCGTCACCATCGACCACTCGGCCTTGTTCGTTGCGTGTTACGCCGTCGGGGGCCGATTTCAGCGCCACTTCGGCCTTGCCGTCACCATTGAAGTCGTAGCAAATAAAGGGGGAATACCAGACGCCGGGAACGATCCCTAGTCCCAACTCCTTGGTCCAAAGATGGGTGCCGTCGTTCAAGTAGGCTTCCAGTTTGTAGGTCAATCCTGTCAGGTTGCCTGGCATACCTGGATCCACGTTGGAATTGGGGGTTCTCACCACGAAGTCGTAGGTGCCATCGCCGTTAAGGTCGGCTAAAGCCAGTTTGCCTGGCATGGTTTGGGGATTGAGGCGGATGGATTGGTAGGGGGTGGTCTTTAGGGTCTGGAGGTTGACGTTCAAAGAGTTCGAGGCTTGGTTTGCGCTAGCGGGGGCCTTGTTTGCGCTGTTTGAGGTCTTGTTGGTGCTTGCAGAAGTGTTGCCTTGCGGATGATGGGATTGTTTGGGTGCGACAACCTCAATCTGGTACGTTGCTTCAGCTACCGGGGCTTTGTCAATAAAATCGGTGGTCGCTGTGATGGGCTTGTTGGTCAGTCGTTTGGCCTTGCCATTTACTGTGCGGTACACATGAAATGCTGCGTTGGCCGGGTCGTTGGCCAGCAGGCGCCAACTCAAGTAGACGGATGCGCCATCTGTAGCCAGGGAGGTGGCCAGACCACGGTTCAGCGCCTCGGTTACCCTATCGTTGGCCGGGGTTTCCAATACGGGTTTCTCCGCATGCTTCGGTTCAAGGATTTCGTAGTAATAGGTGCGTTCTCTGGGGTCCTGTGCTTTCGATTGAGTGATTGACAGGGTTATCGTGGATAGCCCCAACACGATGAGTAGGAAGTGGTTTTTCATAGTGTCCCTATTATTGGTGTAGCTTGTTATGCAGTTTGTTGCGTAAAAATACGTCATATTTTCGTTGTGTGAAAGCCTTGAAGAGAATGGATGAATGGCGTTCTTCATAAAAATTGTGGAAGATAAAGGATTATAAATTCCTCAAAAAAAATGCGGATATATGAAAAAATAGTACTTTTACCACCAAAAAATGTGAAGTTCACAACTAGGCAGTACAATATTGACCATAATCTAATGCAACAACCATGAATCTTTCTATGCAATTTTCAGCCATCATCGGTTTGATGTTTTCGACTGCTGTTTTAGGAACTCCTCCGCAAAATGTAACGAATTTTAAAGCTGAGGTCATTGGTAAGGACAGTATTATGCTCACCTGGGACCCATGCACCCATGAACGTTTTTCAAATTACAATATCGTACGAAAGGAGACATATCCGATTGACCCCATCACGTCCCCTTGGTTCTATTTTTGTACTGAAGTAGATACCTTGATTGACACGTGTCAAATTGAGGATCTTACTTGGTATACGTACAGCGTACAGGCTACAACATGGGATAGTCAATTGAGTGAAGAAAGCTGGCTGACCTTCCGTTCAGGTGATACTACTCCGCCTGATTCAATGACTGATTTGAGTGTAACGGCTTATCCTGATCGACTCAATGTATATTGGAGGGCCAGTAAAAAAGCCGACATCTGGAAGTACAGGATATACCGATGTGTCAATGGTGGTCCTTTTTCCCTTCATGCAGAAGTGATTCATCCTGCTAGATTATTTGTGGATTATGACTGTGAACCAGGAGCCATGTATGGGTATGCCGTATCAGCTGTAGACAGCACCGACGGTAGACCCTGTAATCAAGCTCTTGAAGGCGCAAGAAGTATAGTGANNACCAGTTGGCTCCTGGCAAGCCTTATTTAACAACTTGTACCCCTGGTAATAAACGTGTCAAACTTGTGTGGAAAGCTGTTTCTGATCTTGATCTAAAGAATTACATTGTTTTCCGGAGTACTGACAGCCTTTCCTTTAGTGCGATAGATAGTGTGGCCAAGGATGTCCTAAGCTACACGGACTTTCAAGT
>DOBD01000176.1 GCA_003506275.1 Bacteroidales bacterium
CGAACGATTCGTAGGTATCTTCCAGCAATTTACGTTGCTCAACCGACAAGGTGAGGGCATCACGTTGGTCGTACACGGCTTTGATGCGGCTGAAAAGAGGCTCGTTGAGGCTGATTTTGTTGCTGTGTGCCGTCTGCATGGCCGATATCCTGGTAGACAAGGCCATGAGTTCATCGGTGTTTTCCGAACCGGTCAGGGTGTAGAAAACGGCAGACACGTCGTGCAACAACTGGCCGGAATAATCCAGGGCAGCGATGGTGTTGTCAAAGGTAGGAAGTGCCTTGTTGGCCGCAATGGCCTTGATTTCCCGCTCGTGTTGGGCAAAGCCCTTTTCAAAGGCAGGCATGAAATGCTCCAACTTTACCTTGTCAAAAGGCAGGGTTTCATGGGGATTGCCGTATTTCTTGGCAAAGAATGGATTGGCGGCGGTAGCCACCGTGGCTCCGCTCAGCAGTACGCTCATAATGATAAGATGTAAGATACGCATAGTCGAACTTGTTTAAACGGTGGTGGTTCAGGGTCTATCATCGACGTGATGTTGACGCTCACTCAAGGTATGAAGACAACGGACAGGATCAGCAGCATCAGACAGCCAACCCAGGTAGGTAGCCATGATGGCGGAGTGCTGTTGCATGAGAAACAACAGCGACTTGGCATCAACCACCAACACCCTGGTTTTCTCTATGGCTTCCAACCCGATGTATGCCCGTTTGTCGCGACCGTACAGGCCGGCAAAGGTCAGCAAGTCTCCAGGCCCAAAATACAGGCGGCTGTCCCCGTGTCGGCCCAGCACGCGACCTTCCAGCAGGTAGACCAGCCCCAATGGCTCGCTTTCTTCATCCATGATCCGTTCACCAGGCGCATACGTGCAGAAATCCAGCGTGATACGGGGTATCAAGCTGAGCAAATCCTCGTGTGTAACCTGCCTGAACAGGGAGAGGGATGAAAAAACGTCGAATGCGGACATAGGCGGGACCGTGTGTGAGATCCTGAAAAATACATGCAAATGTACGGATTAATCCCTAGAATCCCTTACTTTTCCGTACTTTTGCAACTAAATTGTGAGTTGTCTGAACACCCAAACGTAACGCGTCATGAACGTCAACTTTACCGAAATCGCCAGCGCCTTCGTCGTCCTGTTCGCCATCATCGATATCACAGGTTCCATCCCCGTCATCCTTGACCTCAAGGAGCGCAGAGGTGATCTCAAACCCCTGAAGGTCAGCCTGGTCTCCCTTGCCATCCTCACGCTATTTCTCTTTGTAGGAGAAGGCATCCTCAACCTGTTCAGTGTCGATGTTTCCTCCTTCGCCGTGGCCGGGGCCCTCATCATCCTGATCATAGCCATGGAAATGATCCTCGATATCCGCATTTTCAGGGATGAAAGCCCGGCAGAAACCTCCTTCATCGTACCATTGGTGTTTCCCTTGATTGCCGGTGCCGGTTCGTTCACCACCTTGTTGTCCCTCAGAGCAGAATTCGACGTCATCAACATCATCATCGCCTTGGCACTCAACATGCTGGTTGTCTTCATCGTGCTCCGCTCCACCTCCATCATCGAGCGCGTATTGGGCAAAGGTGGCATCTATGTACTGCGCAAATTCTTCGGTATCATACTGTTGGCCATTTCGGTCAAACTCATCACCAGCAACCTGGATCCGCTGCTCAACGATCTATCCATCGCTTCGGACACCCGTGCCATCAGGGAACTCCTGGAAGGACTCAGGCCGTAATATAAGATAGTGACTTATCCATCAAACTGTTACACACAGTATGCCTGAAACAAGGCGGTCACAGTAAATAAATTCGAGCGACGGCTCTATTTTTAAATGCAAATTTTCCTTATATTCGTGTACCAATCGTTGATACCATGAGTTATTTGAAATTTGACAAGAATCTGATGATCAATCTGGAGCACTCGCTGCCAAAAGAGATGCTCAGAACCAATAAATCAGGCGCTTACAGTTTCTCGACCATCGTTGATTGCAACACCAGGAAATACCATGGCCTGCTGGTGCTGCCTTTGCCTGAACTGGACGGCGGCAATCATGTGCTGATTTCCTCGTTGGACACCACCGTTATCCAGCGAGGTGCCGAATTCAACCTGGGTTTGCACAAGTACCCCGGCGATCATTTCAGCCCGAAAGGCCATAAGTATATCAGGGAATACACCTGCGATTACAACCCCTCCACAGTCTATCGGGTGGGCGGTGTCATCCTTTCCAAAGACGTCATATTCCTGTCGTTTGAAAACCGCCTGCTGATACGCTATACCCTGTTGGAGGCCCATTCCCCCACGATTCTGCGCTTCAAGCCCTTCCTGGCGTTCAGGAACACCATGGCGCTGTGCAGGGAAAACAGCGTGGCCAACAGCCACTGCGAGCCTATAGGCAACGGAGTAAAGGTCAACCTCTACGCTGGTTACCCCGACCTATACCTGCAGCTGTCACACAAGGGAACGTTCACCCACGCCCCCGACTGGTACCGTAACATCGAGTACATGGAGGATCAGGAGCAGGGTTACGATTACCAGGAAGATCTACTGGTGCCGGGTTACTTCGATGTGCCCATCCGAAAAGGTCAAAGTGTCTATTTTTCAGCCGGCACCTTACCCCTGGCCCCCAGGCAGATGGGCGTTTTATTCGCCAAGGAAACGGAAATGCGCACACCCAGAACCAGCTTCACCAACTGCCTTAAAAACGCGGCCTACCAATTTTACAACAAACACGCTGATGGTCAACGTTACATCATCGCCGGTTACCCCTGGTTTACCTACAGGGCAAGAGATTTGTTCATTTCGCTCCCGGGATTGACCCTGGCCGCCAAAGATCAGGGCCTGTTCACCGCTATCATGGAAACAGGCGAGAAAGCCCTGCGTAACCACATGGCCAAGCGACCCCTTGATTGCGCCATCNNGACATGAACGACCCCGACGTGCCCTTGTGGGCCGTGTGGGCCTTGCAACAATACGCCACCCATGTGGGGCTGGAAGCGTACGGTAACCGTTTCGGCAATCTGGTTCAAGATTTGGTCGACTATATCCGCAACCAACGACACGACAACCTCGTTCTCCGCGAAAACGGCCTGTTGTACGCGGAAGGCAGCCTCAAACCCATCAGTTGGATGAACGCTGTTTGGAACGGTGCTCCGGTGGTACCCAGATCAGGCTACCTGGTCGAATTCAACGCCTTATGGTATAACGCCCTTTGTTTTGCCGCCGAGCTGGCCGAAGCCAGGGGTGATCAGAAACTTCAGGCGAAAATGACAGAAATGGCCACTCAAACCGGCCAATCTTTCATCGCCACGTTCCTGAACGAACACGGATACCTGTTTGACCACGTCAATGACAGCCCACAGGATTGGAGCGTCAGGCCCAACCAGATTTTTGCCGCCTCACTCCCCTATTCCCCCCTTGACCGGCTTCAATGCAAACGCCTGCTCGATTTTATCACCAAGGAATTATTGACGCCCAAAGGCTTACGTTCCCTGAGCCCCAAAAGCCTGGGGTATACGCCCCTATACGAAGGCAACGAAGAACAACGCATACGGTCTTCCAATATGGGAGCCGCCTGGCCCTGGTTAATCGGCCCCTACCTGGAAGCCTACCTCAAGGCCTACCAGACCAGCGGATTGGCCTTTGCCCAACGGATTATTTACGGTTTCGAGGAAGAATTGAGTGACAGGGGCATCGGCACCATCTCCGAGCTATTCGACGGTGACCCCCCCTATAAGGGCAGAGGAGGCGTCTCTTTTGCCATGAACGTGGCCGAGCTGTTGCGTATCCATCGGCTGGTCAAAAACAAACTAAATCTATTGCAGGAATCATGAGGGCATTGATGTTCGGGTGGGAATTTCCACCGCACATACTGGGAGGACTGGGAACAGCCAGTTACGGATTAACCAAAGGTATGTCCCTGCAGGAAGATATGGAGTTGGTTTTCGTCATACCCAAACCCCACGGTGATGAAGACAAACGCTTCCTGAAAATTGTGGGAGCCTGTCACACCCCACTGGTTTACAGAGATATACCGGCAGAGGTATTGAGAGAACGCCTGGGGTCGGCCATGGAACCCGACGAATACTACGCCTTACGTAACCATATTTACGCCGACTTTCGGTACCTGCACACCAACGACCTGGGCTGTCTGGAGTTTTCCGGCCGCTACCCCGACAACTTATTGGAGGAAATCAACAATTACTCCATTTGCGCCGGCGTCATTGCCCGCAGGGAATCCTTCGACGTGATCCATTCACACGACTGGCTTACCTACCCCGCCGGGATACACGCCCGCAACGTCAGCGGCAAACCCCTGGTGATACATGTCCACGCCACCGATTTCGACCGCAGCCGGGGCAAGGTGAATCCTCAGGTGTACAGCATCGAAAAAAACGGCATGGACCACGCCGACAAAATTATTTGTGTGAGCAACCTGACCAGAGAGACCGTCATCTCCAAATACCACCAATCTCCCTCCAAGGTGATCACCGTCCACAACGCCGTGGAGCCCCCCAGCGAAGAAGTCCTGGCCATCGAACCCCATCGCAACGCCACCGATAAAGTCGTGACCTTTTTGGGACGCATCACCATGCAGAAAGGTCCCGAATACTTTGTGGAAGCCGCTCATAAGGTCCTGCAGAAAACAGACAATGTGCGCTTCGTCATGGCCGGCAGCGGCGACATGATGGAAGCCATGATCAACCTGGCCGCCAGGCGCGGTATTGCCGACCGCTTTCACTTCACCGGCTTTCTGAAAGGCAGGCAGGTACATGAAATGCTCAAGTCGAGCGACGTGTACATCATGCCCTCCGTGTCGGAGCCTTTTGGCATCTCTCCCTTGGAAGCCATGCAGGTGGGCGTACCCAGCATCATTTCCAAACAATCAGGTTGCGCAGAAATCCTGCACCACGCCATCAAAACCGATTACTGGGACATCGATGCCATGGCCGATGCCATTTACGCCATCATCACCTACCCTGCCCTGTACGAATTTCTGAAAACCGAAGGCAAACAGGAAGTCGACAACATCACCTGGGAAGCCGCCGGACAAAAGGTCAGGGCCATCTACGAAGAAGTCATCCATCGTTAATCACGCATCAACCCATAGCATCATGAAGACCATCTGCTTCTACTTTCAAATACATCAACCCTTTCGTTTGAAACGCTACCGGTTTTTCGACATTGGTGCCGATCATTACTATTACGACGATTTCAACAACGAAGAAATTCTGTCCCGTATCGTAAGCCGCTCCTACCTCCCGGCCAACCAGCTACTGCTTGACATGATCGAGGCCAACAAAGGAACCTTCAAGGTGGCTTTTTCCATTTCAGGCGTAGCCCTGGACCAACTGGAAATCCATGCCCCCGAAGTGTTGGACAGTTTCAAAAAACTGGCCAAAACCGGCTGCGTGGAATTTCTGGCCGAAACGTACGCCCACTCCCTTTGCAGCATCACCGACCCTGACGAATTCAAATCCCAGGTACAGCAACACAGCAAGCGTATCAAAACCCTCTTCGGACAGACACCCACTGTTTTCCGAAATACGGAGTTGATTTATTCGGACGACATCGCCGAACTGGCCGCCGGCCTGGGTTACAAGACTATCATAACCGAAGGAGCCAAGCACATTCTGGGCTGGAAAAGCCCCAATTTCGTCTATCAGTCGGCCACCACACCGACGGTAAAACTATTGTTGAAAAACAGCAAGCTCAGCGACGACATTTCCTTCCGCTTTTCCGATCATCGGTGGGCCGAATACCCGCTGACGGCCGACAAGTTCATCCAATGGGTCCGTCAGAGTCCCGACAACGAGAAACTGTTTAACTTATTCATGAATTATGAAGCCCTCGGCAACCTTCAATCGGCCGAGAGTGGCATTTTCGAATTCATGCGTGCCCTGCCACGCTTTGCCGCCGAAAAGAATATCCGCTTTGCAACCCCCTCCGAAGTGGCAGATCAATTCAAACCGATCGAGACCATGCCGGTTCCTCACCTGATTTCCTGGGCCGACGAAGAAAGGGATGTCAGTGCCTGGCTGGGCAATTGCCTGCAAAAAGAAGCGTTCGACACCTTGTACGGTATCGGAGAACGGGTCAGAATGACCAGGGATCACCGCCTGCTCCAGGATTGGTTGTACCTGCAAACCAGTGACCACTTCTTCTACATGAGCACCAAACGGGCTTCAGACGGAGCCGTTCACCAACACTTCAGCCCCTATGACTCCCCGTATGATGCATTCATCAACTATATGAACGTGTTAAGCGACTTCATGCAACGGGTCGCCGCCCAGTTCCCCTCCTCCGTCGACACGGAGGAATTACACTCGCTGCTGACCACGATACAAAACCAGGAAAGAACCATCGCCGAGTTGGAGGCTACCGTAAAAAGCCTGAAAACCAGTCGCAAGACCACCAATGGCAGTAGCAACAGAAAAAGCAACGGAAAAAATAGGGATTAGTTGACCTTACCTTTTGTATACACCAACTCCAGCTTCATGGAAGCAGTGGGGTGATTCCATCCCTTGATCTTAACAGCTGAGGGAGTCAATAAGGGCTCAATTCTGACCTCATCCCCATCATTGCTGGTGACCACAGTAACCGGTATCAGCAACATGCTGGTGTAAGGTTCAAACGTGGTAGACGTAGAATCAGCCATGGCTCTGACCATCTTCTGAGCGTAATAACTCAGGTTGAAGTCATAGCATTCGTCGCTCTTGTCGTAATCAGCCAGAAAGGAATACGTATTGTCGCTGACCTCAAACCGTGTAAAGAAATCGGTCGCATCCGACTCCCTGATCAGGAGCATGGTGCTGGGCGGAGCCATGCCGTACGTCGCCTCATCCAACTGCGTTGCACTGATGTTCAAGGTCATGGCATTGATGGCATTGCCGTTCAACTCGGTAAACAACTGATTGGGCAACGTGATGCGGGTGTACAATCCGGCCGGTGAGAAGACATAATTCAAGGAATCAGCGGGGTTGAATGGATTCACGTAGTGCCTCAGATCGGGGTGACTGAAGCGATTCACCTGCCTCACCTCCTTGGTGATGGGAAAATATGAGGCTCCCAACACGAACGAATCCCTCAATCCTTCCATGGTAGAACTTTCCAGGGTCGTACCATAGCATAGTTCCAACTCCGTGTGGTTCACATACGTGATGGAGCCGTTGCCAAAATCACAATCAACGTACAAACCATTGAAATACTGGGTGAACGCTTCAGGGGTTTTGAAGAAAGCGGCCTTGACCGGGTCACGGGAATCACGGAGGAAGCGATTGCCCAGGTTCACATCGATGGGTACCTTCACGACGGTCTGATAGGAATCGAGCCGCTTCATCGAATCGGTGGAATACATATCACCGGCCGTGAAGGAAATCTTGCCCAATGTCCTGGCTTGCTGGATATACGGTTTGACGTCAATATTGGTATAGTAGGGAACATTACGCTGTAACGGCTGATCCAGTTCGTACACCGAGACGTGCATCATCGTGGTGGAATCACCAAACCAACTGTCGTAATACAAGTATAGAAAGGCCGAGTCTATCTGTACCACATCGTCCGGAAACGCCTGATTGTAGGGGCAATAAAGTTGAGCCAAAAAATCACAGGACGTCGTACCGAAGAAGGGATCGGTAAATTCACCGAGGTAAGCGGCGCTGCTTCTGGAAAGCATGGAGTCGACCACCACCGTTTCCGAAAAGACGGAAACCGTATCGTAATCCACGGAAATCCCATCCTGTCCGGGCTGCAGGGAATGCCCCAAGGCTCCTTCGTCGGTACAACCGGTTAAAGCTGTCAGCAGGGTGAAAGCAAGTGGAAGGGTGAGAAGGGAAAGGCGGGTCCGCAGGCGGGCCACCGAAGTGCCTGAGTAGTCAGCCACAGATTTGGTCATAGAAGTCATTGTAAGAGTCAATGTAACAATCGCTGTTCTGAAACGCCAGGAAGGGTTTACCCAAGGCCTCTGCCTGTTCTACAAGGTAAGGATCCACGTGCTCGCTACCCTGCACCACCCCATCGGAATACCGGATGGCCAACGTGGTCAAGGCGTTGAAATCGATGTCTCCCTGCAAATCCATCAAATCTTCCTCAGTAACACCATCAATCAGCAGTTTCTGTTTGAAGGAGGGCCTGAAAGGTTGATCAAAGGCGTTATCGTACACCGAATATACGACCTTTGCACTGCGGAAACAAGGATCATCGGCAAACGCACGTTTTATATAGAGCGGCGCCAACGCGGCAATCCAGCCATGCACATGCACCACATCGGGAACCCAACGTAGTTTACGGATGGTCTCTATCACTCCGCGCACGAAGAAAATACAGCGTTCATCGTTGTCTTCAAATTCAGCCCCATCGTCATCGGCTACCGTAAACTTGCGCTGAAAAAAATCATCGTTATCGATGAAATATACCTGCATGCGGGCCGATTGAATGGACGCCACCTTGATGATAAGGGGGTAGTCGTTGTCGTCTATGATCAGGTTCATTCCGGACAACCGTATCACTTCATGTAGCTGATTGCGACGTTCATTGATGTTGCCATACTTGGGCATGAACGTCCTGATTTCACGGCCTCTTTCCTGAATTCCCTGAGGTAAATCCCTGCTGACGGTTGCAATTTCAGATTCAGGCAAGTAGGGAAAAATCTCCTGGCTGATGAAAAGGACCCTGTTAATCTTCATATCGACATTTTCGCATAAAACTGATTGCAAAGATAGTAAAAAAAAAGACTTGAATGAGCAAGTATTTGTCTGATAATTTTTAGGTTTGACAATTATTTGCTTTTTTTGCAGCCCCTTTAGCAACCATTTAGAAGGGTTCCGGGGCTATCTTATTTCAGTTGTTTACCAGACCATCCCATCGCGATGCAAACTTTCACCACCGTCCGTGCGCTGACCGAACAGGTTAACGCGTTACGCCAAAAAGGACGTACCATCGGCTTTGTTCCCACCATGGGAGCCCTGCACCAGGGGCACATCAGCCTTATCGAGCGCTGTGTAGCCGAAAACAACGCCTGCGTGGCCAGTGTGTTTGTCAACCCCACTCAGTTCAACGACCCCAAAGACCTGGAAACCTATCCCAGAACGCCGGAAACAGACGCTCACATGCTGGAACAAGCCGGATGCGACTACCTGTTCATGCCTTCCGTGGAGGAAATGTACCCCACCCCCGATACCAGGCAATTCTCGTTTGGCACCCTTGAAACCGTCATGGAAGGGGCTTATCGACCCGGTCATTTCAACGGCGTGGCTCAGGTGGTCAGCCGCCTCTTTGAACTGGTCAAGCCCGACAAGGCCTATTTCGGCGAAAAGGACTTTCAACAATTGGCCATTATCAGAGCCATGGTTACCCAGTTAGGACTACCCATCGACATCGTAGCCTGCCCCATCGTCAGGGAAGCCGACGGCTTGGCCATGAGCAGCCGCAACAAACGACTCACCGCCGAGCAACGAGAAAAAGCGCCCCTCATAGCCGATATTCTACTCAAAAGTCGTACCTTCGCCAGCGACAACAGTGTCGATGCCACCATTGGCTATATCAGTGAACGACTGCGCCCTGAGGACGGTTTCAAACTGGATTACATGGCCATCGTGGATGGACGCACACTGCAGGCTGTCAAAGACTGGGCGGAGACCGATTACATCGTTGGTTGCGTGGCGGTTTTCTGCGGTCCTGTCAGACTGATAGACAATATAGTATACAAACATGTTGAATAGTATACAAACATGCTGATTGAAGTCGTAAAATCCAAGATACACCGCGTTCATGTAACGGAGGCCAACCTTGACTACATTGGTAGCATCACCATCGATGAAGACTTGATGGAGGCTGCCAACATCCTGCCCAACGAAAAGGTACAGATTGTAAACAACAACAACGGTGAACGGTTTGAAACCTATGTCATCAAGGGTGAACGTGGCTCAGGCACCATTTGCCTGAACGGTGCAGCCGCCCGAAAAGTACAAAAAGGCGACATCGTCATCATCATGGCCTATGCCCTCATGGAGTTCGAAGCCGCCAAAACCTTCCAACCTTCTATCATTTTTCCCGACACGAAGACCAATAAACTGGTCTGACGGCCGCCTATGTCCCGTATTCTCCTTGCTTGCTCCCTGTTGTTGCTGATGGTCATCACCACGGCCTGGTCACTCAAGCCCCCCGCCGAACCGCCCACCCCTCCGACAGTCCCACACGTCACCTTTGACTTACCCATGCGCATTCAGCCTTTGCTGAGCGGCAATTTCGGGGAACTACGCAGCAATCACTTTCATTCAGGGATTGATTTCAAGACACAACAGAAAACAGGCATTCCGGTCTACGCGCCTGCCGATGGCTGGATCTCCAGGCTACGCATCGGTGCCTATGGCTTCGGATACGCCCTCTACCTGGATCATCCCAGCGGCCATACCACGGTATACGGCCACCTCGACCGCTTCGCCTCCCCCATCGACAGCCTGGCCACCGCGCAGCAATACGCCAGGGAAAGCTTCGAGTTGGACACGCTCTACCCGCCCCGGCGCTTTCCGGTCAAAAGAGGTCAACTCATTGCCTACAGCGGCAATTCCGGCTCATCAGGCGGCCCTCATTTACACGTTGAAATCCGAGATGCCGCCACACAGGACATCCTGGATCCCCTCATCTGGTACGGCGACAAACTTCCCGACAGTAGGGCACCCCGTATCCAAAGCATCACCCTGTTCGCTCAGGGTGCTGATGGCGTCATCAAACCGGGCAAAAACAGGGTCAGCATACCCGTGGTCCAGGCCAAAAACGGCCAGTGGACACTCAAACAGCTCCCACCCACGGTATGGGGTCAGGTAGGTCTGGGCATCAAGGCCTACGATTACATGGACAACACCTCCAACATCTATGGTATTCGCCTGCTTGAGTTATACAAAGGGGAGACCTTGCTGTTCAGACATGCCATGGACCGTTTCGCCTTTGCCGACACCCGTTACCTGAACGCCCTCATCGATTACGAGGACTGGCAGCGCAACCGTTCACTGGTGATGCGTTCCCACCTGCTCCCAGGTAATGCCTGGCCCAACGCCCAAGCCACAAACAGGGGCTACTTCAGCCTGCAAGACGGCGAGACTGACACCTTTACCTATGTCCTTACCGACAGGAAAGGCAACAGCAGCCGCCTCACGTTTACACTCAAGGGAGAACGCCAGGCTCTCCCTACCCGACTGAAACGGGGTTTCTACCTGGATTACCGCAAGGCCAACGTCTTCAAAGAAGCCGACATTGAACTGACATTGCCCAAAGGCTGCCTGTATGAAGACGCCCACCTTAGGCTGGAACGAGCTGATACAGATGGCTATGCTGACCAATTCAGTCTTGAAAACGTGTACACCNNAACGCGCCTATTACCTGGCCAAGCGCAACAAGCAAGGCCGATGGCAGGCTGCCGGGGTTGGGACGTACCGACATGGCTGGCTGACCACACCCATCAGGGAACTGGGCACCTTTACCGTATTGGCCGACACCGTTGCACCAAAAATAACGCCCGTCAACCTTGAAAATGCGGTGAAAAATCGTTTATTTCGCATCCGTGTCGCCGACGAAGCCAGCGGTATTTCCAGCTGGAGAGGCACGATCGACGGGCAATGGGTGTTGTTCACCTACGATATACACACAGGTTATCTGCAGTATGTATTCGACAACAAACGACTACCCCGGGGCCAATCGCACCATTTGTCGCTGACGGTAGCCGATGCCTGTGGAAACGCCCGCACCTGGCAACACTCATTTGATTATTGAACCACACCTATGAACAACCGCATCATTGCCCTTCTCCTAACCTTGACCCTGGCTTTCAACCAGGTACCCGTCAATGGTTGCACCAATTTTTTGGCTGGCGCCGGGGCCACTGTCGATGGATCAACCATCATTACCTATT
>DOBD01000166.1 GCA_003506275.1 Bacteroidales bacterium
TGAGAAAGACAAGGCGTTGGAACGCCGCTTCCAGTTGGTACACGTAGACGAACCCGATGAGGCCAGCACAGTCTCCATCCTCAGGGGGCTCAAGGAACGGTACGAAAACCACCACAAGGTCAGGATCAAGGACGAAGCCATCCTGGCTGCCGTCGAACTATCCAGTCGCTACATCGCCGACCGTTTCCTGCCCGACAAGGCCATTGACCTAATGGACGAAGCCGCCGCCCGCCTGCGTCTGGAAGTGGATTCGGTCCCTGAGGAACTCGACAAGATTGAACGTAGCATCATGCAACTGGAGATTGAACGGGAAGCCATCAAGCGCGAAAATGACACGAACAAACTGGGAATACTCAATGAAGAAATTGCCAACCTTAAAGAGACCGGCAATACCTTAAGGGCCAAATGGAAGGATGAAAAAGACGTGATCAACACCATCCAACAGGGGAAAATCGAGCTGGAAAACCTCAAGTTTGAGGCCGAAAAGGCTGAACGGGAGGGTGATTACGGAAAAGTGGCCGAAATCCGCTACGGAAGGGTCAAGGAAGTGCAGGCCGGCATTGACAAGGCCAAAGAGACCCTGCACACCATCCAGGGTGATGAACCTTTGATCAAGGAAGAGGTGGACAGTCAGGACATTGCCGATGTGGTATCCCGTTGGACGGGCATTCCGGTGAGCAAAATGCTGCAAACGGAAAAGGACAAACTACTGCACCTGGAAGAAGAGTTGCACAAACGGGTCATTGGTCAGGACGAGGCCATTGCCGCGGTATCAGACGCTATTCGTCGTAGCCGGGCTGGGCTGAATGACCCAAAACGGCCCATCGGCTCGTTCATTTTCCTGGGCACCACCGGGCTGGGCAAAACAGAATTAGCCAAAGCATTGGCCGATTATTTGTTTGACGATGAGAATCGATTGACCCGTATCGACATGTCGGAATACCAGGAGAAATTTTCTGTCACCAGGCTGATTGGTTCGCCTCCGGGCTATGTTGGTTACGACGAAGGGGGTCAGCTTACTGAAGCCATCCGGCACAAACCGTATTCGGTGGTTTTGTTTGACGAGATTGAAAAGGCCCACCCGGATGTGTTCAACGTGTTGCTGCAAGTGCTCGATGACGGACGACTCACCGACAACAAGGGCAGGGTGGTCAATTTTAAAAACACGCTCATCATCATGACCTCCAATATCGGCTCCAACCTGATACGGGAGCAATTTGAGCACTTGACGGCTCAAAATAGAGAAGCCGTGATGGAGAAAACCCGGGAGACGGTGTTTGAACTGCTCAAGCAAAGCATACGGCCCGAATTTCTGAACCGAATTGACGAACTGATCATGTTTACGCCCTTGAATCCGGCCGAAATCCGTCAGATTGTCCAGTTGCAGCTGGGAACTTTGAGCGGGCGTTTACATGGGGATGGGGTTAAACTGGAGGTAAGCGAGAAAGCCATCGATTGGTTGGCCGAGGCGGGTTTCGATCCGCAGTTCGGTGCTCGCCCCATCAAACGGGCTATTCAACGCCACCTGCTCAACGAACTGTCAAAAGCATTGATAGGCACCCCCTTGCATACCGGTCAAGTCATCTACGTTGAGGCCGGAGCCGAGGGTCTGTCATTCAGGATAGCCGACTAAAATGAACGGCGTTACTCCACGGTAACGCCGTTCACGTGTATATCCCAGCTTACCGGCATGGCTTTCTTGTAGACGGCCGAAACGCCACAATAGGACTCCATGGACAACTGGACGGCTTTCTTCAACTTACTTATATCCAAATTATCTCCCTTAAATCGATACACGATGCGCATACCNNTTGAAATGCTTGGGGTGTTCTTCGGTAAGATCTCCCTCCACCGCCACGGAAAAATCGGTCAACGGCACCCGCATCTTTTTGGCCATCACCACAATATCCATCCCTGTACAGCCAGCCAACGCCAACAGCATCAAGGGTTTTGGCCGGGGACCCAAATCGTGGCCACCGGCTTCCTCAGGCACATCCAGTACCAGTTTATGACCATTCACCTCGGCCTCAAAGGCCATATCACCCATCCAACGGGCTTCTAACAGCTGCTTCATCTCTCTTTTATTTTTGTTTACCAATATTTCTCTTGCAAAAATAATCACTATCCCGAAGCTTTCCAAAAAAAGACAACTTTTTACCGGCAGAAGTGTTATCTTGTTACAGCAATCTTAATCGTTACACATGCAAGCAGCAATCTTCCCCATAAATGGGTTTAAATGGCCACTCGTCGCACTGAGCCTCCTGATGCTCTCAATCACGGCATCAGCGCAGAAACTCATCATCAACGAACTCAGTGCTTCCAACAGTACCTTNNACCTTCGCCGACGAAGCCTTCAAGACGGAAGACTGGGTAGAACTATACAACAGCAGCCTGGCACCCATCGATCTATCTGGTTACTACTTATCAAACACCCTTACCAACCTGACCCTTTTCCCCTTAACCGGTGGCCAAGACGGCAACGTAGCCCCCAATGGGCACTATGTGATCTGGTGCAGCAAGGAAAGCCTCAGAGGGCCCAATCACGCCACTTTCAAACTACCCAAGGAAGGTGGACAGCTATTCTTATCCAAACAGGAAGCATCGGGCATCGTCCTGCTCGATTCCCTGACCTACCCACCAGCCGATGAACGGACAACGTTTGGCCGACTCCCCGACGGAGCGGATGAACTCTATGTGCTCAACAACCCTTCCATCGGTGTTCGCAACCTGCCAAGCTCGTATAATAAACGGCTTTACACACAACAGCCCACCTTGGTTGGACTCACTCCCCTAGCCAGACAGAAAGTGACCTCGGTGGAAACGTTTGTGACACCAGACCTCAGCCACTTACATGTCATCAACAACGCAGGTCGAAGTATCAACCTGTATGCCTACACAGCCGATGGCCGCCTCGTGCTACACCGTATCCTGCCGGAAGGACAACACGTCTTGAACCTGAAGCAAGGATGGCATCCCTTGAGGATCTGGTACTTCTGAAAGTAAAACAACCTCGGATCACTCCGAGGTTGTTACTGTTCCGGCAGGTTTGAACCAATACCCTTAAAAAAACCTACCAGACCTTTTTAGGTTGGGTTAATCGCTTATTGCTGACCACCTTGAGGACGGTTGCCGNNCCTGACCACCGCCAAAGCCACGATTACGCCTTTCTTCCAGGAACTTGGTGTACTTGGCCTTTTGGTCATCGGTTAAGACAGCGTTGATTTCCTTGGTTTTGGCTTCCTGGGTGGCACGCATGGTTTCCATCATTTTTTCCCTGTCCATTTGTTGGCCTCCGGCGCGCATTTCGGCGAAACGAACGGAATCCTGCTTGGCAAATTTCAAATTGACTTCAAGCACCTTGGCTACCTGGGCTTCGTCCAACGCCAACGTTTGGGTCATTTGTTCGGTTTCAGCCTTGGCACGATCTGTGGTTGAACGCATCTGACGGCCGCCTTGACCGGGACCTTGTGCATAAACAATACTCCCTGCGATAAACAACGTGGCTAACGCCATGAATTTAATTCCTTTCATACTGACAATTCATTTAAATGTGAATGACTAGTTAGTGACATTACTCCTTAGAATTGAGGAAGTAAAAAAGGTTTAACGTTATCTGGTAAACGGTAAAAAAAAAGAACCGGCCGTTCGACCGGTTCTGCAAAATGTCTAGAAATATACCGCGAAGCAGTGGTCGCAGACATCCCTGTAATCGATGTTCCGGGCATAGGCCAGGTAAAGGGGGCGTTGACGGTAAGTCAACACTTTGTAGATTTGGTTGTCCCTACGTTCAATCCAGTAGGCCAGTTCACCACGACGGCTCTTGCGCAGGTAGTCGAGGTTGATACGGTAGATACGGCGTTCCTGACTATTGCTCAACCGGACCACGAAATCCAGTTCCTCTGTCATTCGGCGGGCTATGTCAGTCATATCGTAGTGGCGGTTACCGAATCCGTACCCGTTGACGTTGCCGTAACAGAGCGGACAGATATCGTACAGGCCAACATGGAATTCGATATCGAAGCCTCTGCCCAGGCAGTGCGGACAGCGCAGGCGGTGCAAGTGGTCATGCCCGTAGGTATATCCTACACCGAAACAGAAGTGACAACGTTCATAGTCATGGTTGAACCGGAAGCCGTTCTTACGGGTGGAAACCTGGTAATAGCGAACTTCAGACCTGGCAGGTCCCTCATAACGGACGTCACGAGCTCTATCTACCGGCGTTTGAGCCCTGGTGTCCCGGTTGGTACCAGTGCCCGCATTGTTACGGCCACCACGGGTATCGTTGGCATTACCGACATTGCTGCGGCTGTCACCGTTTGTGCCTCTACCGGCAGGATTCCTGGTCTCAACCGCTTGTTGGCTACGGGTTTCCGTTCCTTGACCGGTTGTCTGACGACCGGATCTATTTTGCTGTTCAACGGCTTGTTGTTGACGTACTGTGGCTTTGCGTTGTTCCTCAGCGGCCAATCGCTGTTGCTCTGCAGCCCGGCGTTGTTGATCGGCGGCTTCACGTTGACGATCGGCGGTCTTGCGTTCCTCAGCAGCACGGCGTTCCTCAGCGGCGCGGCGCTCTTCAGTGGCTTTGCGTTCCTCGGAAGCCCTACGCTGCTGAGCAGCCGCTTCTTTGCGACGCTCTTCAGCCTTACGCTGTTCTGCAGCCGCTGCTTGGCGACGCTCTTCAGCCTTGCGCTGTTCTGCAGCTGCTTCACGTCGGCGTTCGTCAGCCTTGCGCTGTTCGTCAGCCCTGGCTTTGTCGGCCGATTCGGAACGGCTTGAACGATTGGACGCTTGAGCCAAACGGTTATCGGCAGTCGCCTTACTGGAAGAACGCGAGGATGAAACGGCTGAGCGTACGACGGTTGACGACGAACGAGAGACAGACGATTCACCCGAACGACGCTCAGCAGCGCCAACTGGGCCCGAAAGTGTCAGGACTCCCATAAGTAGGAACAATCCCCACAATCTGGGTTGAATCATACCTGTGCCATCCTTTGGACGGTCTGTACGGTACCGGCTGGTTGCCTGGGTGGTGTCGCGTCGTGTCATTGTTGTAACAGTAAAAGGTTAATGGGTCTCTTTACTTCAAAGACTGAGAAGGGTCGTGTTTTGTTTCATTCAAAACGGGCAGTTCTGTTAATTTTAACATCTATTGAGTCTTTGACCAAATCCAGGCCACCAATATGTTAATTTTTGTTAACTATCCCCAATTAAAGGGCTTCCTAGGTTACAAGCATGGTTGACACCACCTGCAATAAACCATCACCGTTTTAACTCATCCAACAAACACTCAACCGCGGCCTCGGGAGTGTCAGTCGTACGCAGACACTCGATAAAGCGACTGCCGATAATGGCACCCGAGGCGTATTCCCATGCTGCTTCCACGGTTGCTTTGTTGGAAATGCCAAAACCCACCAGCCGAGGATTTTTCAGGTTCATGGCATTGATCCGTTTAAAATAGGCCACTTTGCCGACACCGAAGGAAGACTGCGCACCGGTAATGGAAGCCGAAGACACCATGTAGATAAAACTGTCCGTGTGGGCATCAATCAGACGGATGCGCTCATCAGAGGTTTCGGGTGTAATCAGCAAGACCATCGAAAGACCATGGGCGTCCATGACGGGTTTGTACACCTGAAGGTATTCGTCCAGGGGGAGGTCGGGCAAAATAATGCCGTCGACACCAACCCGGCGACAAGCGGCGCAGAAGGCCTCCAGCCCATACTGCATGATGACATTGACATAACCCATCAACAAGACAGGTATGTGAATGGTCGGCCTCATGGACTCAAGTTGATCAAACAGGACCTTCAGACTCATTCCATTTTGCAAGGCCAACTGCGAACTGTGTTGAATGACGGGACCGTCGGCCATGGGA
>DOBD01000313.1 GCA_003506275.1 Bacteroidales bacterium
AATCCATAAGCAATGGCGCCGATGATGCTCAACCAGGGATTGGCTCCCACCGCTAGCAGAAAGAGATAGAACCCTAGCATGTACAGAAAAACGATGCCCACATGAATAGGGGGCAGGTTAAACATAACCAGGTTGGCAAATCGGTCGAAAATATTGTTGGTTCTGGGCATGTAGGCATAAANNGCATAATTGGCAGGCATGCCACCAAACATCGCATTGGACCAGAAAGAGTACTCACCGGTATTCTGATGGTGTTCCTTCGCATCGTTACCCCAGCCGGCACCACTGATTAAGTCTCCTTGAGCCATATCCTTGTTTTCGAACATGACGGGGGAAAAATAAATGATGGTCAGGCTAAAGAAAACAAGAATGGCCAACAGGTGTGGTAGCCATTTTTTCCAATTAATGTGCTTCATGAATGGTTAGTTTATGGTGATGAATTGATTCCAGAATGACGGGTAGTCGTAGCGTTCGAAGGCGTGACAACAAAAGGGCAGGGTGTGTTGCGTGAGTGTGTACAAATAAGCAGGTGATTTCTCAAAGCAGAAATAGGCGGACTCCTGCAGGCTGGGAACGTTGAGGGCTAGTTTTGTATGACTCAGGGCGTCGCACCAGAACATGTCTTCATTGATTCGACTGTCACAATGATGCGTCAGGTAATACTCGATCGTATGGTTGTAAAACAAGAGTTTGAGACCCATCATGGCTGTGTTGGAAATCATGGCAGCACAGCCTTTTAATCGAATATTTTTGATGAAGAATGGGTAGGTGCCCAACGGCATGGGGCGATCGAACAAGGAAAGAAAGGCCGCTGTTTTTCGAAGAGAAACACCTCCGTTACCGACTTTCCACAAGGAGTTTCCGGCTTCATGGGATCCGTGAAACCGGAAGACTGGTGCGCCGACAAAATCGTAGCCTTTCCGGCACCAGTCCGTCAGTTGATCATTGAAAACATACCCATCAAGTTGATAGATCAACAGGTAGGTATAATCGGCGAAACGCTGATAGAATGACCGACTCAACATGAGCTGGTTATATCCCTGCACGTTCTCAAAAAAGGATGGTGGGAAGGATACAACACGCATCTCACGACCACACTCAACGAACACCTTTTCATAAGCAGAGACATTGAGTGAGGCATGTGTCACCAACACGATGGGATGGTTTTTCAAGACAGTCAAGCACCGGTGTAACGACAGCGTTTCACCTGGTGTCAATTGGACTTTATAAACTGGTATGACGACGATAGCCTCCATGGATGGGATCTGAACACGCAAATGTAAAGATTATTCCCCTTACGACAATTCAGGGAAATGCTTACTTTTGTCATACCAACCATTTTTGACCATGTCATCACACTTTTCTGATACCCATGCCGCTATTGTCTTGATTGTTTTCAATCGGCCTGTTCATACCGCCAAGGTTTTGTCTGCCCTTGCCGCCAATGATGGTGCCGCTGACAGTCCCCTCCTGATCTATTCGGATGCACCCAGAGGCAAACAAGACGAGGAGGCTGTTGCGGCTGTTCGCCGCCTTGTCAGGGAGGTTACAGGATTTAAAACCGTGACTGTCGTGGAACGTCAGCAAAACGTAGGGTGCAGTGGAAACGTCTTGGGCGCCATTACAGAAACACTTGAGAGGTATGACCGATGCATCGTTGTTGAAGATGATATTGAGACAAGCCCCTTGTTTCTCTCGTATCTGAATCAAGGCCTTGATGCGTATGCAACTGATGAACGTTTTTATGCGATAGGTGCGTATACTTACCCGTTTGCCATGCCCGCTCACTACAAAGCTTCGAGTTTCATGGCACAACGTCATTGTTCCTGGGGATGGGCTACCTGGAAAAGAGCNNCTGGGAGCGTATGGATTTTAATCAGGCGCTCCTTGACCAGGGTATGGTCGATAAAGTGGAGCGCAAATCATTTGCAAAGGCATGCGGCGCAGACTGGTTACGCACCTACGATAAAGTACCTTCTATTTGGGATTTGAGGGTTACTTACCAGGCCTGGAAACTGGGTATGTATACCCTCTATCCCGTTTCCTCCTTTACGCGCAATATTGGTAAGGATGGATCGGGAACCAACTATGACGCGGGAGCCTTGAACTCAATGGATACGTCACCCTTGGCCGACAAACTGCCCATTTTTGATCCCGCTATCGCTGAGGACCTCATCGTACGAAAGGCCTTTTTAAAACCAACCAGGAAACCCTTGTGGAGAAAGCTGGCCATCAAGGTTACGAAGGGATTGGGGTTATACGACACCTTGCTTGAACGGGCAAATCGAGGCTGAGGCCCTTTTCATCAACGTTGTCAACTACTAATCATCAGCCTGGTTGGAATCAAACAGGTGTTTCATCAGGATTTTGGTGCCACCGCTGCCTTTTTTCACCATTTCACCGGCCTTTTTCCCTTTTTCCAACCGCAGGGGCTCATCCTGTATGAGCGTGTCCAGGGTGGTCTGAAGAGCAAGATTATCCTTGATGCATTCCCCACCGCCTATGGCTAGCAGTGCTTTGGCCTCAGCGAACTTTTCATGCTTGGGTCCGAACAAAACGGGGATACCGTAAACAGCAGCTTCAAGGGTGTTGTGAACACCGACACCGAATCCTCCGCCAATGTAGGCAATATCACCGTAGCGGTAGATGGAGGAGAGCAACCCGAAACAATCGATGATCAGACAGTCGAGCGAAGCAGCCTGCACGGGGTTGGTCTGTGAATAACGGCCATATGGACGGTTGATTCCGGCTTCGATGGCTTTTAAGTGCCCTTCGTGGATTTCATGCGGGGCAATGATGAGGCGTAAACCCGCCTGGTTGTTGACATAGGGCAACAGCAACTGTTCGTCCTGGGGCCAGGAGCTGCCAACCACCAGGATTGACTGTCCGGCTGTCTTGGCTGATGCGGCAAAGGCTTCAACCACGTCCAATTGCCTGGATTTTCCGGCTATCTCCAGCACCCTATCGTAGCGGGTGTCGCCCGACAAGGTAACATTGGCGGTATAACCGATGGAAGCGAGTAAGGAAACGGACACCTCGTCCTGCACAAAAAAATGCGTGAAGGGCTCCAACACTTTACGATAGGCCAAACCAATGGGTTTGAAAAAGGCTTGATCCGGACGAAAAATTCCGGAAACCAGGTAAGTGGGTATGCCACGTTTGCCCAATTCATGAAGGTAGTTGGGCCAGAACTCATATTTGATGAAGAAAGCCTTGGCCGGATTGACCAGGTTTAAAAACCGAACCACGTTTTTTATGCGATCAAATGGCAAGTAACAGACCAGGTCAACCCCATTATAGTCCTTGCGAACATCATAACCGGAGGGAGAGTAGAAGGTCAGTAGAAGGCCGATTTCGGGGTGCTCGCTTTTCATGCGTTCCATGATGGGACGCCCCTGTTCGAATTCACCCAGCGAAGCCGCATGAAACCAAAACCACTGCTTGCGTCTGTCAAGACCGGTCTTCAACAGTTTCCAGGTGTTCTTGTGCCCTACCACCATTTTGCCGGCTTTGGGATGGAAGAAGGCTACCAGCCTAAACAACCAGGTGTAGACAGCGATGCCAATATGATACATGGGTGATTAGTGTAAGACGTCGATAGCTCGCTTGATGCGGAAGAGCGTTTCTTCTTTACCCAGCAATTCGGCAATGTCGAATAAATGGGGGCCTTTGCCTTCACCCACCAGGGCCAATCTGAGAGCATTGTACAACAACCCGGATTTATACCCATTATCGGCAATCCAGGCGTTGGTCATGGCCTCCAGTGGTTCAGGCGTGAAAACGGGTGCGGCTTCCACTTGTTGGCAATAAGCCGTCAACATGGCGGCGGTTTCGGGTTTCCAGTATTTATGGACGGTTTTTTCCTGGTAGGAGGAAGGACGTTCAAAGTAAAAACTGGCTTGTTCCCAGAGGTCGTTTACAAAGGTAGCCCTCATTTTTACCTTGTCGAGGGCTTGAGCGATATAGTTGGGAGAAACCGAAACGGTTTGACCGGAGAAGTCCGGTTGCAGGCCTTGATGGTCGGTCTTTACGCCTTTTTCTTGCAGTATAGGCAGGAAAGCTTCCGTCAGGCTGTCACCGGAACGTTGTTGCAGGTATTGGTGATTGAACCATTTCCCCTTTTCATAATCAAAGCGGGCGCCGCTCTTGCTACAGCGGTCAAGGCTGAACTGTTCAATGAGGTCATTCATGGAAAGCATTTCCTGATCATTGCCCGGATTCCAACCCAGCAAAGCTAAAAAGTTGACTACGGCTTCCGGGAAGTAACCGGATTCCCTATAGCCGGAACTTTTCTCTCCGGATTGGGGATCAATCCAGTCGCAGGGAAAGACAGGAAAACCTAACCTGTCGCCATCCCGTTTGCTTAGTTTGCCATTGCCATCGGGCTTGAGCAACAGGGGCAGGTGGGCGAAAGCCGGCATGCTGTCTTCCCAGCCAAAGGCTTTATACAGCAACACATGGAGCGGAGCCGATGGCAGCCATTCTTCACCCCTGATGACGTGGGAGATTTCCATCAGATGGTCGTCTACGATATTGGCCAAATGATACGTAGGCAGTTGATCAGCCGACTTGAACAGGACCTTGTCGTCCAGAATGCTGGAATTAAAACTGACTTCACCTCTGATCAAATCAGTCACCACGATGGTTTGTCCCGGTTCAACCAGGAATCGGACCACATAGGGCTCACCTTTTTCCAGCTTTTCCTTGACAGTGTCCGGTGACAAAGTCAACGCATTGTTCATACCCAATCGGGTCGTGGCATCGTATTGGAAATTGGCGGTGGAAGCGCGTTTTTCAGCCAGTTCTTCTGCCGTATCGAAAGCCAGGTAGGCACGACCTTCGGCCAGGAGTTGGTCGATGTATTGTCGGTATAACGCTTTGCGCTCGGATTGACGATAGGGAGCATGGGGACCTCCGATACCAACCCCTTCATCGAAGTGGATGCCCAGCCAGTTTAACGCATCAACGATATAGGTTTCTGCGCCGGGGACAAAACGTTGGGAATCGGTATCTTCAATGCGGAGGATAAAATCACCGCCTTGTTGCTTGGCAAAAAGGTAGTTGTAAAGCGCCGTTCTTACTCCTCCGATATGGAGGGGCCCTGTAGGACTGGGGGCAAATCGGACACGGACGCGTTGATTGTCAGACATGATGGGGGATTCAAAAATTACGCTGCAAAAGTACGCTTTTTCTATGAAAATAGGCTTTGTCGATGCTGGTGTTTGTTTTTTTTGTACTTTTAATTTCTAATCCCGCCAGTGGCTGAGCCCTGTTTGGGTCTACGTCGAACCTCCTAAAACACCTTGTTTCATGAAGTCGCCACACCTCGACAAAGAACTGACCCAACACCTCCTGAAAATTGCCTTTTTTGTGCTGGGAGCCCTGCTCATCCTGCAATCGTTTCCAAGGGAAGGTCGCTTCAGGTATACTTTTCAGGAGGGCAAACCCTGGCGCTATGGGTTGATGACTGCTCCCTATGATTTTCAGATTTATAAAAGCGAGGATCAACTGGAAAACGAAAGAGCCTTGGCCTTGAACGATTTCAAGCCCTATTTGCGTATGGACACCAGCCTGTTCGAAAAACAGCTGGCCACGCTGAAAGCTGATTTTCATACCAAGTATAGATTGACGGTGCCCATGCATTACCTGGATTACACCGTGTCTCAGCTGAAGGCCATTTACGCTACGGGTATCGTGTCCAATAAAGATAAGGAAGCCCTGTTGCATGATTCGATTGGCTTTGTGGTGATGGTTAGAAACAAAATGGCCCACACCCAGAGTATCAATTCGCTCTTCACGGCAAGCGAAGCCTATGAAGCCTTGTTTCAAAACCTCCCTCCCTCCATTGATGCCGTTCAACTGAAAGCGTGCCGGCTCAACAACTACCTGACCGAAAACCTCACACTGGACAAAGAGGCCACTCAACGAGAAAAAGAGGCCCTGTTGGCAACGGTTTCGTTGACCTCAGGTTTGGTACAGCGGGGGGAGCGCATCATCGACAGAGGGGAAATCATTTCAGCTGAAACCTTCCAGGTGTTGTCTTCCCTCAAACGCGTGGCCGAAAAAAGGCAAGCTGATGTGGGTGGAGTCGGGGTCCTGATAGGCCAGATCGTACTCATTAGTGGCTTGTTTTTCCTGCAATTCCTCTTTCTGTGGTTTTTCAGACCCTTTACCTACAAGCGCAAGGCCAATGTGGCGTTTGTGCTCATCATGATTACCAGCCTGGTTTTGCTGACGGCCTTGGTTGTCAGGTCGGGTTTCGCCACTGTGTATCTGATTCCTTATGCTGTGCTGCCTATTATGGTCCGCACCTTTTTTGACTCCAGAACGGCCCTGTTCGCCCATATTATCACGGTTCTTCTGAGTTCGGCCATCGTTCCCTATCCGTATGAGTTTCTTCTGTTGCAGATTACGGCGGGCATGACGTCGGTGTATTCCCTCAAGGATCTGACTCAACGTTCTCAACTGGTTATTTGTGCTCTGCTGGTCTTTCTGACCTACAGCATCATGTACCTGGGTGTTTCTCTCATCCAGGAAGGGGCCATCCTACGCATCAATCCCATGATGTTCGCCTACTTTCTCCTGAATGCCGGATTGATGTTGTCTTCCTACTTGCTGATTTACTTGTTTGAGTGGCTGTTTGGATATACTTCCAATGTGACACTGGTGGAATTGTCCAACATCAACAATCCCTTGCTCAGGCAGTTTTCCGAAACCTGTCCCGGATCCTTTCAACATTCCATGCAAGTCTCAAATCTGGCCACTGCCGCTGCTCAGGAGATCAACGCGAATGTACAATTGGCCAGGACGGGGTCGCTTTACCACGATATTGGCAAAATGCTGAATCCTGTTTTCTTTGTGGAAAACCAGAGCGGGCTCAACCCCCACGACTCACTGACACCTGAAGAAAGTGCCGCTATCATCCGCAAACATGTCACCGATGGGTTGAAACTCGCCCACAAGCACAAACTGCCCCTGGTCATCAGGGATTGCATCCGTTCCCATCATGGCAATGGTCCGGTTCGGTACTTTTACACTAAGTTCAAGAATGAACACCCTGATGAACCGGTACCCGATGTGTTTTTTTATGAGGGAGATCTTCCCATGTCCAAAGAAACCGCCATTCTCATGATGGCTGATGCGGTGGAAGCTTCTTCAAGGAGTCTGAAAACCTATACGGAGGAAAGCATCGCTGGATTGGTGGACAAGATTATTGACAACCAGATTGCCGAAGGTCTTTACAAGCACGTTCCCATTACATTCAGGGATTTGGAAAAACTGAAAAGTGTGTTCAAAAGTAAGATTACCTCGTTTTACCACGCCAGGATAACCTACCCTGAAGCACCAGGGGTCACCCAACCCCCGTTGATTGAATAGGGGAATGGGCTTAGAAGCCCGATCGAATGCCCAGTCTGAAATACCAGGGATCGATGTTGAACCGGGATCGGTTCACACGGTTGAAGGTGCCCTGGCCGGATTCGTCCACCCACATATAGAGGTTGTTGTCGTTCCAATCCACTTTGACTTTGCTTCGACCGAAAAAGGAACCATCGGTTTCCTTTAACTGAACATAGTTTCGGCTGATGAGCGGGTAAAGGTAAGTGCCCTCCACAAACAACTCATATTGCTTCCCCATACGTACGGCTATACCCAGGGCCCCTCTGGCATCGAAAGAGGTCTGTCCGGCCTTGACATCCAGCTTGCTCGAACGCAGCTCCTTGGAGCCCACGGATAAAAGCCCTCCAGGCACACCCATGCTCCCCATGCGTTGCTTGCTGGTGCTGAAGGATGGAGCCAGGCCCAGGTCCAGGAAGACCCATCGGCCACTAGGTAGAACAGACAGGCGGTAATTGATACCC
>DOBD01000162.1 GCA_003506275.1 Bacteroidales bacterium
ATCCAATGGCTGGACCTGGGTGAAAGAGGGCTGGCCAACTTTCACTTGGTGTTTCTGATCAAACTGACACGCTATTTGGGTTGCTATCCCAACCTGGAGGGGCAACGCGAAGGTTGGTTCTTTGATCTCCAAGGGGGTGTCTTCGTACCTCATTGTCCTCCCCACAACGCCTGGCTCACCCCCACCGATGCGCAGGCATTTGCCAGGTTGATGCAGATTACGTACGATAACATGTGGGCCTATGGTTTTGAACACAGCCAACGTGTCCACATCCTGCGCCAAATGCTGGACTATTACCGCCTGCACCTGACCGATTTCCCCGGCATCAAGTCAATCGACGTACTGGAAGATTTGTTTCGGTAATCCTCAATAAGGGCAAGGAGGCTTCTTGCTGCTTGCGTGGTTACTCCCCGCTGACTGTCACCCCGTCAAAACGAAGACTGGGTATCTGGTAGGCGTTGTTTCGACGCGGATCGTTACCCACTTCAGTCACCTGTTGCCACAGATCAAGCATGTTGCCCGTCATGTTCATCTCCGATACAGGTTGGGTGCGTTGACCATTCTCAATGAGAAAGCCCTCGATACCGAAGGAAAAATCCCCTGAACTGCTGTTGCAGTTGCCTCCGTTGAAACCGGTGATGAGAAGGCCCTTCTCCAGGGAGGCAACCATGGCTTCGCAGTTGTTGATACCAGGCTCCAACACCAAACGGGACGGTCCGCTGATGGTAGGCGCCAGGTTCATTTTCGAGGCATGATAGGTGTCCAGGAAATAGGTTTCCACCACGCCTTGGTTGATGACAGCCCGTTTGAGTGTGGCCACCCCTTCGTTGTCGAACCACCTGGAACCAAAGGCTCCCGGCACATGTGGATCATCGATCAGGGTCACGTTGTCTGAAAACAGGTTCACCCCTAACTTTTCCCGGAGGAAGGAATTGTTTTGTTGAAGGGCTGCCCCGTTCAAGGCACTCAGCAAGGGTGACAACAACCGGACACTGTTTTGGGGATCCACTACGACAGTATAACGGCCGGAAGCGACCTTGCGCTGTCCGATCTTGCCCAGCGCCCTGCTTAGGGCTTCCTTACCAAGCCCCTGTTTGATGAGATCGTCGTACCTCAGCGCTTGGTCATACCAGAAGGCTTCAGGTCTGGCATCCCCCTTACCTTTCACCGAAACGGTCACGGAGAGGGCATAATAACTGAGTGCGTGTTCGCCTTCGAAGCCATTGCTGGTCAGCAGGTAATTGCTGGAAGCCCCGTCGTTCCAGTTAGCCTGAACGGACAGTACCCGTTTATCCTGTCCAAACACCTCCATGGCCGCCGCCCTGGCCAACTCCAGCTTGGTATCCGGGTGCAGGCTGTCAATGCCCGCATCGAACAGACCCAGATCGATCCCCCGACCTGAGAAGTATCGGGCAGCATCGGGCAAACGTCTGTGAGGATCGGGTGCCAGAAAACGCACAGCCTCTACCGCTTCCCGGATGAAGGGCCCTAGTTCCCCTTTAACCAGTCGGTTCGTTGAAAAAGAACCGTATCGGCCATCAACGAACACGTGAAAGACCAATTGATGCTCGGTAGATTGTTGCAGGCGATCGAGTTGCTCGTTCCTGACTTCAAATTCGGTGTCAGAACCTTCGTAGAGGATCACGCGGGCTTCCTGGCAACCTTGCTTGATAGCCTGTTCCAATGACCAGGCGGCTATGGCTTTATGAGTGTTTGATACCATGATGAGTCGTATTAGTGTATACCGCCGACAGTGAGCGAACCAATCAGGGCTGAGGGCATGCCACAGGTTACCGGACAGCTTTGCCCGTCTTTTCCGCAGGTCCAGGTGCCGTCGTCCACCAGCGGATTATCGGCCACCATGGCAATGTCAGCCAAGGCTTTGGGGCCGTTTCCAATGATGTTGATGTCGCGGATAGGAGTAGTCAATGCTCCGTTTTCAATGAGGTAGCCTGACTTGACGAAGAAGGTAAAATCACCGGCTCCTATCTGTACTTCGCCGTTGGTGAAGTTGTTGACAAATACCCCATTCTTAACCGAAGCAATCAGGTCGGCCTCGGTGGCTCCGCCGCTTTCCATATAGGTAGCCCGCATCCTGGGCAACGGTGCGCTGCGAAAGGATTCTCTTCGTCCGTTACCGGTAGGCGGCACGCCGTAATGGGCGGCGCTGATGCGGTCGTGGAGATAGGAAGAAAGGATGCCATCCTTAACCAGGTAGGTCTTCTGGCCTTCCACCCCTTCATCGTCCAGGTTAAGGGATCCACGGTTGTGGAGGATGGTGCCATCGTCTACCACATTGACAAAGGGTGCGGCGACCAGCTTCCCCAATTTGTCGGAAAAGATGGAGACGCCCTTGCGGTTGAAATCAGCCTCAAAGGCATGGCCGATGGCTTCGTGCAGGAAAATGCCTGAACCTCCGGCACCCAAGACCACGGGCATTTCTCCGCCCCTGGGTTTGATGGCCTTGAACAGAATGGCGGCATCGGCCACGGCTTCCTGGGCCAACTCATCCACCATCTCTTCGGTAAGGTGTTCAAAACCGACCCTGTACGACCTGGCGGCTCGTCCGTTTTCATACACGCCATTTTCGGTCATGATACAGGTGGCTGACAGGGCCATCATGGGTCGGTAATCGCCGCAAACCAAGCCTTGTGAATTGGCGTAAACCACCCTGGACGTACTGTCTGACAGGCTGACGATGACTTTATCAACCCGTGGGTCTACCGCAAAAACAGCATCGTTCAAGCGCTGACCAAAGGGGATGCGCTGGTGCACGGTAACGGCGTCCCAGGGCTGCAGTACAGGATAACGCCTGGCTGTTGATTCTTTCCAGGACAAGTTGACCGGTGCGCCCGGAGATCCCGAAGCGGCGATGCGAGCTGCTGTCCTGGCAGCTTTCAACATGTCGTGCAAACCGGTGCTTTCCACATACGCGTAACCGGTCTGGTTGCCCGCCAGCACTCGAATACCAACGCCGTAATCAATGCTGGCGTAGGTGGCGTTAACGGCTCCGTCGCGCAGGGACAGGGAGTGGCTCTGGGTGTGTTCGAAAAAAAGATCGGCATAGTCGCCGCCCTTCTCGAGCGCGGCAGCCAATACCTGATGTACAGTGTGTTCGCTGACCCCGAAGTGGTCAAGGGTCGGTATGGTGTGGGGGGTTGTCATGTAAATGGGCTGTCTAGCTGTGTCAAAAGTGCAGCAAGATAGCATTTCAGGCCAACATACACAAGAAACACGTCTTCGATCCCGCTCCCCGTTGGCGGGGTTCTTAAGGGATGGCACCCCGCAGGG
>DOBD01000023.1:0-4395 GCA_003506275.1 Bacteroidales bacterium
CCCTTTTGAAACACGGATGGTTTTGCTTGAGAATTGGCTATCAACTTTTATGTAAGCGTAATAGTAACCAATTCTTCTATCAAATAGAATTTTGGATTCTCCATTGGCATAGTAACTGATTCCAAGTGGATGAAGGGTTAGCCAAATACTAGTCTTTGCAGCAACGGTTATTGTATCTTTTGAACTAAACAGAAAAGTGACCGAATCTGTGAATTCAATACCATCCTCATCACAATCCACCGTATCACGGTCAAAATACAAATGACTCAATTCATTGGCTGTTAATTGGAAATTGAAATCAGATTCAACACAACACCCATGAATCAGCAACAAGCCAATCACTAGTGATATTAGTCTTATACTCTTCGTTTTCATGTTCGCCTTTTTTAGTGTTTGATTATCAGCTTGATTGTTTCTGCTTGGTGATCTTCTTTTGTGATTCTTACCAAGTACATTCCAGGAGGTTCCTCCAGAACAAGTTGCTTCTGGCGACCTTTCACATTCGTATTTATTATCTGTTTACCCATCAAGTCAAAGATAGTGATTACACCTGTTTCCTCTTCAGCCCAACCTGTGTTCACAGTAAAAGAGCCCTGGGATGGGTTTGGAATAATCGAAGCCCTTTTTGTTAGTAAAGGATTGCTCTTCAACGGCAATGATACAGGAGAATTTCCGGAATTGCCAACACCCTTGCGTAATGGACTAAAAGCCATGATTTGGCTCAAAGTCGACTGTATCGTGCCGTTGTATGCATGAATTATTGCATTGAATGTCGCACCATCCTCCACGTGAAAACCAGGTTTCAGCGTGATGGACTCACCGGCCAAGAAAGTGATATCAGCCCCATTACCTATGACGACCGGATGATTTACGCCTGTCCCATCAGTTGACCCTGCAATGATACACGTTTTGGCCTCATACTGTTTGGATACTGAGGAGAACATCTCATCTTTCAATTGGATAGTATCCCGTATGATCTCATTTTCCATCCATGACGCAGTCATCGTATTAATTCCACCATTTGTGATATGAGGTAAATTTACTTGTCCCACATAAATAGCATCAAAAGGGGTAGTGTCGTGGTTACTGAATTCTCGGTTTGGATTACCAAATGTTATTGAGTCATAGATGTTCGTCATCAGGTAAGAGCTGGAAGCAGTGATGCTCTCCAGATACTCCTTGTTTAAATCCAAGGCACTAACTGTAGGCACAAAATTTTCAAAAAAATCATCGCCCCTTTCTTGGCCTAGAACGTCACGTATTACGTCTTCTAATCCTTTTAATATATCCATTTTTCCACCCGGACAATTATCATAAGGATCCGTATTGTTTACTTTCACGTGTATATCACTGAGGTATGGAACGGGAATCCAGGTCCAAATAATCCACCGCAAGAACGGCCAGGGAACGTGAACCTTCATGTCCAGATTTAAAATTTCACGGTCGATATGGTCAGGTAACGCGTTAATCCTCAGTTTGAACTTTAGTAAACCGTATATGGCTACTGTATCCCAATTGAGTTGCTGAGCACCGGGGGCAAAACCCTGACCGACTCCGGTTCCACTACCACAAGCGATGGCAATGTTCCTGCAGCGTTCGGGATAGCCATTATTGGGCAAGGAGGCCATATCATTCAAAAAGGCGGTGCGCATGGGATGTGGCTTTGCCTTTTTTCCATCAGTAGCTGAATGATGGTACACCAACATCTGCTTGGCGGCATCGCTGTTAACAAAACGCTCCGATTTTTTGATGGCTTTTGCCAAATTTGTTGCAACGTTCTTGTCGATCATATTGCTAACCTTACCCAGCTTTGCCAACAAGTGCTGACCGCCCAACGTGCCATAAGCCCCCTGATGTGGAGAGTCGTATGAAATGAAAAGCCTTGTCTGGTGATCTTCATGCTGCTGTTCCATGTACGAAAGAGCGTATCGAGCCACCAAGCCTCCCATACTGGCTCCAATGATGACCAATTCATTATGCGTTACCTTCATGGCGTTGATTGTATCTATCAACGCCCTTAAAACCATGGCGTTGGCTTGTATTTTTGCGGCTCCGTCCTTGAAATCAAGCATGATTATGTCACACCCCTGGTTTCTAAGGTCAGTGGCGAGAGCCTTTTGATCGGCTAATGCGTACAGTTCGCCCCCTGACAACGTGTTCCAGTCGTGGGGATCATACCCCTCAACAAAGATGACAGGCTTCCTTATCTGATTCTCACTCTCACACCCATACCAAATGCCGAAATTCCCGGTATACGTCACGTTATCGTACGTGGCGCTGACCACGGCATTCGGATAATTGTTATTAGGCGGGGACTGAGCAGCTCTGGCTGCCCGCTGCATGATGGGATTGACCTCGCTAACGGTAAATGTGGAAAAACAGCTCAATATGAGGCCTCCCGTCAGCCAGACTTCAATCTCTATTACCTTAGCCCCTGTAGTAGAGTATTCCACCGTGTATTCCTCGTTAGGGTCTAAAATTCGAGCTCCGTTTCCATCGTCAAAATCAATCACATAATACAAGACATCTTCCCCAGTATTCTCAAACAGGTAGTCGTCACTTACAAAAAACGTCATCTCTTCCAAAGGACAGTCGTCAATCAGAGCAGCAGCCACAAAACAGCGGTGACTGGTATAAGGCGATTCCGAGGTGTTCGGGCCATCGTGCAACACGCTGTCTTGTATCACCAACAGATTATTAATCAATGCGCTATCCTTAATTAGATTATAGTTCATGTTAAGGATGCCGATGGGTACTCGAAAGGCATTCAATTCCGCTTGAACACTGTCAGTCAATGCCAGGATATCCGGCATGGCCGGTGTGCCAAGGTGGGCATTATACAGCTCAAAGTACAACTGATACCAGTTCTCGCTGCTGGAAACCACCGTATCGTTTGTGCCGGTATAGTCCATGAACGAGGAATAGGGAATGACCTTGTTGTACAGCACGCCGGTCGATATCCTGGTTGTATCTAGGTAGTCGTAAAAATTCTCGTAGTTGATATCCTGGCCTTTAACAGTGCAAACGCCCAGCACCAACACAAACAATAGTAGGACCTGTGTTCTTTTCATGGCGGAACAATTACTTGGTGATGGCTTTTTCCAGTTCCTCCAACCGTCGTTGTTGAGATTCAATCAATCGCTGCTGCTCTATCGTGTACAAGGTTAATTCCTCGATTTTCTGCAACAATCTGATCTGCATTTCCACCAGATTAAGACCCTTCTCTTTTACTTCAGAGGCTGATGGTACATTGGGTAGATGCCCGTTGGTTTGAATAAAGCCATCCACATCCTTCAAAGTGGGCAGGCTGTAATCTTCGGCAAATACAAAATCGGCAAATTGGCCGATGGGCTCCACCTTGATTTCCATAGCTCTGATGATGCCTTTAACGTCCAATAAATACTGTGGATTGGACGTACCGATACCCACATTACCCTCTGGAGTAATCCGTAGCCGCTCCTGTAAGCCTGTCGCTCCTTCATACAAACCAGTTGGATTTGTTTGAAAAGACAGACCGGTCTTTTGTACAAGTGCGTTGTTTTCAACATGGTTATTAAAACGTAACGCTGCAATACGTGCGCCAATTTGATTGGGAGCCACATCTCTGAAACCCGAAAAATCCAGGTTATATTGAGCAGTAAGTGAGTCAATGGGTACATTCAACGTTCCGGCATCCCCCGTTTTACCTATTCGGATGCCATCACCACTTCCCGATGCAATATGAAGCTGGGCATCTGAATCAAGGAAGCCACCAATCACAACCTTACCATTTGGATTAATCACAAAGGGGGGATTGTTAAATGCTGAGTCAGGTGTGCGTCCCTGGCCAATGGCAAAAAAGGAAGTGTTATAAACCATTCCAATTGACCATGGCATGATACTACTACGAACAATATTAATGTATTGACCACTTGCAGCGGGTTTGGTGATCATCAAGCTACCGCTGTGGCTCTCGACTGGTGTGGTGCCCAAGGGGCTGAGTGATAGGTTACCTTTGACACTGAGCGCCTGGGTGGGAATCTCGATACCTAGACCAACACAACCTGTGCTGTTGAGAATGGTCAGTCTTGGCACATTGTTGGTTTTGAGTTGCAAGGTTGAGGTGATGGAGTTGACAACGCCTGTACTTAGATACACCGGTTTGTCGAATTGAAAATAACTCCTGTCCGTTGAGATGGTAGCCTGTGACGAACTGGTGGCTCCCATGGTCACATTGCCGTAGGTTGTGTTCACCGTCAGGGAGCCGGCCGCGCCATTGCCACGAATAGGACCGTTGACATGCAGTCGGGTTGAGGGGTTGGAGAATCCCACCCCCAAATTGCCGGCGATACTGGCATTACCGCTTGTAATGATATTATTCGAAAACGTAAAAGGCTGTGCGCTATAGTTAAAACT
>DOBD01000023.1:4401-35267 GCA_003506275.1 Bacteroidales bacterium
CTCAATTTTTGCCCTGCCTGATGGCGATACCGTTGAGATCGTGCCTGGTATGAAGCCGGTTATTTGTTGTATCAGAGAATCTTCTCCGTTGTTTTTCACACAGTAGACCTTTACCACATCTGAATAGTGAAGGGCCATATCATACTGGATGCTGATTGGCTGGAAAGTGCCGGTATTGATGATGAAATAATCGTGCCTGTTGTTATAATAGTTATAGTACTCAATACTACCACTACCGCTGAGCCCTGTCAAGTTATAGGTCGCCCCATGTGTTGTCAGTACGGCAACGAACACTGCTACAACACCTATCATCTTCTTACTAATAGTTGTCTTCATCGTACTGGCCTTTTATTTCTTTTCTGAATTTGTTCCCATGGCAGCGTTTCTAGCTGTTCGGTTGGTATCAACGTCTTTGCGTTGGGCAACGGTCAGTAAACCGTTGATGGAGTCCAGGTACAGCGCGTGAGCGTCCTTTTTTTGTTGCTGGCGGACCTCAAAGGTCAACGTATCAAGGCCGTTGATGCTGTCCAACTTGTTGTAAAACGACAGCGTAAGGTTTAGTATGCCGCTTTTCTGGGCATTGTTCAGCGTGGCTACATCCTTGCTCCATGCTTGAACGGTTAGCTGTGCGCATTCCCCCTTTGTTTTTTGTTCCTGTGCCGCTCCCTTGAGAGACCCAAGCATCACATTGGCGAGAACAAGGCAAAGAATAATCCATCTTGTTCTTTTCATAGCATTCGTTTTTTGGTGAGTTTTTTACTGTTTTTGATCAATTATAGTATATTCATGTTTTTAAAGACTTAACAGGCTGGTTAATTTTATTATATGGCACCCTATGTTTATACCTTATAAAAATGTCGGAAGTCCCATCAATCCTACATTTCTTGATTTCCAAACATCTATAAGACGGCCACCAACCATCAANNATCAATTCCATTTAGAAACGCAATATGGAAACTTTAATTTGAATTTCCTACACCCAATCACTTATTATTAATAAACGATTAGGTGAACACACGCTCCCACCCCCTCACATCAAAGAAGAAGGTTAACGAAACGCAGTCGGTAAAGGCTTTTACCGATAAATCAACGTAGATAAATAATCAGGATGAAAAACCTGGTTGGCCAGATCCCTGAGACGGGAAGGCGTGAAGGCCTCGATTTTGGCGATCAAGGTTTCAAGGCTATCGTAGTGATTGAAATAGAGCAGGCTCTTGCCCATGCTCAAGGTATTGTTTTCCTTGTTCTCGGCTGAAATCTGTACCTGGCCTAAGAGTTGCTTCCTGGCTGCGTGCCATTGCAAACTGGTGAGCGGCACTTCGCAAAGGCGCTTAAGTTCCTTGTGGAGCAAGGCCAGGCAACGGTCCACATCCTTGGGGTCGGTGCCAAAATAGACGGTGAACAGGCCGGTGTCGGTAAACGAAGTCACGTTCGATTCCACGGAATACACCAGACCGGACTTCTCACGCATGGACAAGTTGAGGCGGCTGTTCATGCCGGGGCCACCCAGGATGTTGTTGAGGAAATACAATCCGGTGCGTGCCGGTTCAAACAAGGAAAAACTTTCACCCCCACAGACCACATGAGCCTGATGCGTGTCTTTGTCCATTTCCTGTCTGAAGCCTTTGGCCGGGCTTGGTTTGGCCGAGGCCCCGTTCTTTGGCGCCTCCCCCATGGGCAAGCTACCCAGGTAGTGTTCGGCCAACGCCACCACCTTGCTGAAGGGCAAAGGCGCCTGGGAATAAAACGCCACGTTTTGGGTGGTATATTGGCGGCGATGAAACGCCACCATGTCATCACGTGTCAAAGCGTTCACCGTTTCAGGCAGGCCCAGAATGCGACGTCCCAGCGGATGACCCGGGTAAAACAGGTGATCGAAATCGTCAAAAATCAATTCGGAGGGGCTGTCTTCGTAGGCGTTGATTTCATCCAAAATGATGGTGCGCTCCGTTTCAAAAGAAGCTTCGGGAAAAGAGGCATTGAAAAACAAATCGCTCACCAGCTCCAGGGCACGTCGGTAGTCCTTTTTCAAGAACAGGCTGTACACAAAGGTCTCCTCCTTGGTGGTGTAAGCGTTCAGCTCACCACCCACCCGTTCCATCCGGTTCAGAATCTGATGGGGCTTACGCTTGGCCGTCCCCTTGAACAGCATGTGCTCGGTAAAATGGGCCATGCCGGCTTCCTCACCATCCTGACGGGAGCCTGCCTTGACCACCAAGCCGCAACAAGACAGCGCCCCATGACAGGGCTTGTGAATAAGGCGCAGGCCGTTGGACAAGGTATGAATGGACGGAGTAAGGCCGTTGGATGAAAGCATGCGCAAAAGTACACATTTTTCCGACGGAAAAACCGATATTTGCAGGCACAAACAAACACCATGCTACACATCGGAATTTATTGCTCAGCCAGCACCCACATCGACCCACTGTTCAGGGACAGCGCCATCAAACTGGCCACCTGGATGGGTCAACAACACCTTACCTTGATAAACGGCGGCTCCAACCAGGGCCTGATGGCCATCATGTCACGCACCATACAGGAACAAGGAGGACACAGCATTGGTGTCATCCCGAAGAATTTCAAAGCCAGGGGATGGTTCAGTCCTTACACCGATGAAACCGTGTTTGTGGACGATTTGAGTGAACGCAAAGACGTAATCAAGGAAAGAAGTGACGTCCTGGTGGCTTTCCCCGGTGGCATCGGCACGCTCGACGAATTTTTCGATGCCTGGGCTTCGTTCAACCTGGGCTTTCACGACAAACCCATCCTGCTCGTCAACATCAACGGTTTTTACGACCCCCTCATTACCTTCCTGGACTGCCTGAAAACGGCCCGTTTCACCCACGATTTTCTGCCCAATCCCCTCACCATCGTGCACAGCGTCGATGCCTGCATCGATTACCTGAGCGAACGGATGACGAGGCCGGCTTAAAGCGCGTATTTTTCGGCAAACTCCACCGACAGGTAGTTGTCGTACGATTGACAGACTTCGGCCGCAAAGTCCAGGCCGCAGCTAATGATGGCATCCCAATCCCTTTCGTTCAAGGTGGGGAGATCGACCCTGCGCACCCTGGCCCTCAGCAAGCCAAACAAGATGCCGGCGTTGAAATTGTCACCAGCCCCCACCGTGCTGACAGGCTCGATGGATCTGGCCTCGTAATGCTTGGCAAAATGCTCACCCCTCACCTCAACACCCTTGTCGGCAGCCGTAAAAATAAAGTTGGGGGTATAGAAACGGATTTTATTCCGGTAAATAGCCTCGGGATCGGTCATTTTGTACAAATGGCGGAAATCATCCTCCGAACCCCTGATGATGTCGGCAAATTCATAATTCTCAATCAGGATGGTCGACAACCGCACCGCTTCATCTGCGTGTGACTGCCTGAAATTCACATCGTAATAAATAATGGCCCCCTTGTCCCTGGCCTTTTCCAGAAAATCCACCAGTTTGGGCCTCAACTGAGGATTCAGCGCATAATACGACCCAAACAGTACGATGTCGTCAGCTTCCACCTTGGGAAGGTTGGCATCGAAGCGGGCCCGTGGATGGTCTTTATAAAACACGTATTCGGCATCATTCTGAGCATTCAGAAAGGCCAATGCTACGGCCGAACGGGCATCTGGATTGAGGTCGAGGTGGTCGGTGTTCAGGTGGTTGGCGTTCATGAAGTCCCTGATCAGACGACCCACCTTGTCGTCACCCGTTTCACTAATGAACGTTGCCGGTATCTTGAGGCGACCCAGCGAAACCATCGCGTTAAACGTAGAACCGCCCGGTATGGCGACAGTGGGTTGATTGTTCGTAAACAGAATGTCAAGGATGGTCTCTCCGATGCCAATGATTTTTCGCATGATGCTCGATTTTGCACAAAAATACACAAACACCAAAAACAGGCCAACGGGACCCCGCAAATAGTTGAAAAATAATCGTACCTTTGCGCCCGCTGTTGCTGATAACAGTGATTTAAAACGATTTAATGAAGACATTTGAAGAATTGGGAATCATGCCCTCCATCCTGAAGGCGATTTCCGAACTGGGGTACGAAAACCCCATGCCCGTACAAGAAGAAGTGATTCCTTACCTACTGGGCGAAGCAAACGAAGTCATTGCCCTGGCGCAGACAGGCACTGGCAAAACCGCCGCCTTCGGCCTCCCCATCATCCAACACATTGACGTCGCCAACGCTGCCCCACAGGCCCTTATCCTTTGTCCCACCCGTGAACTCTGCCTCCAGATAGCCGACGACCTCAATGATTACTCCACGTACATTGACGAACTGAAAGTGCTGCCAGTCTACGGTGGTTCCAGCATTGAAAGTCAAATCAGAGCCCTGAAGCGGGGCGTCCACATCGTCGTGGCCACACCAGGCCGTCTGCTCGATTTGATGAACCGCCGCTGCGTCGACTTGTCCGGCGTGGTCAACGTCGTCCTCGACGAGGCCGACGAAATGCTCAACATGGGTTTCACCGAAAGCATCGACGCTATCCTGGCCGAAGTGCCCGAATCCCGCAACATGCTCCTGTTCTCTGCCACCATGCCAGCCGAAATCGCCCGCATCACCGCCAAATACATGCGCAACCCCAAAGAAATCATCATTGGCAACAAAAACGAAAGCACGGCCAATGTGAAGCACATCTACTACATGGTCAACGCCAAGGACAAATACCTGACCTTAAAGCGTATTGCCGACTATTACCCCAGTATTTACGGCATCATCTTTTGCCGCACCAAAATAGAGACCCAGGAAATCGCCGACAAGCTTATCAAGGATGGTTACAATGCGGATTCTCTCCACGGCGACCTCTCGCAACAACAGCGCGATTACGTGATGAACAAGTTTCGTGTCCGCAATATCCAGCTCCTGGTGGCTACCGACGTAGCTGCCCGTGGCCTGGATGTCTCCGACCTAACCCATGTCATCAATTACAGCCTGCCCGATGATCCTGAAAGCTACACCCACCGAAGTGGACGTACCGGTCGTGCCGGCAAAACAGGCATCTCCATCTCCATCATCAACCTGAAGGAAAAAGGCAAAATCCGCCAGATCGAACGCGTCATCAACAAGACCTTCGTGCCCGCCACCATGCCCACCGGTAAGGAAATCTGCGAAAAGCAAGTCTTCCATTTCATCGATAAAATCGAGAAAGTCAGCGTGGACGAAAGCGAAATCGAGCACCTACTTCCCAGTGTATATCGCAAGTTGGACTGGCTGGACAAGGAAGACCTCATCAAGCGCATGGTCTCCCAGGAATTTGTCCGTCTCATCGACTACTACAAGGAAGCCATCGAAATCAAAACCGTCGATGAAAAGAGCCGCAGCGAACGTAACGCTTCAGAACCCAGGCAAACTGGCCCCGAAGCCGGCTTCAAAAAACTTTTCATCGGGCTGGGCAAAATGGACGGCATCTCCCCCAAGAACCTTATGGACTTGGTCAACAGCTACGTTGAAGGCCGTGTGCAAATTGGCCGCATCGATTTCTATACCCGCTACTCCCTGTTCGACGTGGAAGAGAGCGCTGCCAAACGCGTCATCCAGGCCCTACGCGAACTGGACTTTCTTGGACGTCACGTCAAGGTCGATTTTGCCACCGACGAACAAATGGAAAGGGGCAACAAAGAACGCTCCGATTTCGGTGGTCGTTCTGGCAACGCCCCATACGGCAAACGCAACAGTGGCGAAGGCGGTTACAAAGGCCGCAGCAACTACGGTGGAAACAGGGATGGTGGCAACAGAGATGGTTACGGCCAACGCCGTGACGACAACAGCCGCGGCCGTGACGATTACGGCAAACGCAGCTTCAGCAGCCACGGATCCTACGGCAAAAAAGACTACGGCAAAAAGGACGCTTCCTTTGGTGGCAAATCCAAAGACGGCTACCCCCGCAAGCGCTATTAATCGACAATTCAGGGGTCATGATCTTCCGTTTACGACACCCTAACAACCCACAGCCAGAGCCAATAGACCTACACGTTGGCTCCTACACCGTCCGCTTGGTTCGCAAGCCCAAGCAGGGCGTACGGTTGACCATCACCAGGCAAGGGGAATTGCGTTTGACAGCCCCCATGGCTTACAGCCAGGCTGAAGCCATCGCTTTCATCGAGCAACACCTCGACTGGATAGCCAAACACCTGGAACGGTTCAAGGCGCAACAGGCCCTGGAGCCTGCCGACTACAGCCAGCTCCACTACCTGGGCACTTGCTATCCCACCCGCATCCATCAACACCCCATAGGCCCCAGAATGGCCCTGGAGGCCGATGGTTTGTTGCACCTCTACCTCAAGCCCTCCACAAAGGAAACTGACCTGGAAAAAATTGTCCATGCCTGGTACGCCGTTGAACTCAGACGCCTGGTCGAGCCCCTGGTCATGGACTGGGAAACAAAAATGGGGGTGAAATCAGCCGGGCTCCGGTTCAGGCGCATGACCAGCCGATGGGGCAGCTGCCACACCGGAACCAGGGTCATCACCCTAAACACCTCACTGGCCAAAGCTACGCCGGCCTGTATCGAATATGTCGTGGTACATGAATTGGCCCATCTGCTGGAAAGGGGTCACGGCCCCGCTTTCAAGGCCGTGTTAGACCGGTATTTGCCCGATTGGCGGAAACGTCGGGGGGCGCTTCAACGAGGCCCCTTGCCTCGGCGCAACAACACCGATACGGTACCGGCCGGCAGATCATAGCGCAGTACATAGGCCGCAAAAATGCCGATCAATACGGTGCGGTAGACCATCCGCAACAACAGGTTGTCGATGGGCACATACATCCCCAAGGCATAAAACGCAGCCACCACCAACACATAGCGGCCGGCCAACTTCAAATCGTAGGAAATCGGGTAATTTTTTTGACCCAGCGCCCAGGAAACCACCATCATTACCAGGAAACAGACAAACGACGTCCAGGCTGAGGCAATGTAACCGTAGATGGGCACAAACAGCACATTGCCGGCCACGGTAATGCCCAGACCAATAAACGAAATGTAGGCTCCCCACTTCGTCTTATCGGTCAGTTTGTACCAAAATGACAGGTTGAAGGCTACCCCCTGAAACACGTAACAAAGCAAGACGATGGGCACCACCACCAAACCTTCGTGGTAACGTGGATCTAGCAGCACCTTGAGGATATCCAGGTAATACATCACCCCCAGGAAGACCAGCCAGGAAAACAGCAGGTAATACTTCATCCCTTCAGCGTACGACTGTTTGCTATCGGTGTCTTTGTATTTGGAAAAAACAAAGGGTTCAAAGGCGTACCGAAAAGCTTGGGTGAACATCATCATCACCAGCCCCAGCTTGAAACAAGCGGCATAAATCCCCAACTGCTCATCCCCCACCTCCATGTTTGGGTACAAGTAAGGAATTAAAATCTTGTCGAGCGACTGGTTCATGATACCAGCAATACCCAGCACCAACAAGGGCCATGAATACGCCAGCAATTGTTTGAGCAACGGCCAGGAGAAGGTCCAACGCAGGTTGAGCGTTAATGGCAGCAAGGCCAGCAAGCCCACCACCGATGAAATAACATTGGCCACAAACACATAGCCCACCCTGTAATCAGGGTTGTAAAACCACGCAATCTGTTCAGGCGCCACTTTGTGAATCATCGGACAAACCCACAGGAAAAAGACAGTGAAAACAATGGTCACCCCTATCATCAACAAGCGCAAGCCTGCAAACATGATGGGGCGCTTCGTAAACCTCAACCAGGCAAAAGGAATGGCAGAGAACGCATCGATGGCCACCGTCAGGCACATCATCCAGACAAACTCCGGATGCGCAGGTACTCCTAATCCTATGGCCATCGGGTTGACCCAAATGGTCACCCCCACCATAAACAACAACGAGGTGGTCAGCAAACTAATCAGCGAGGTAGTATAAACGCTTTCCGGCTTGTGCTCCGACTTGTTGGCGAAGCGAAAAAAGCCCGTCTCCATCCCATACGTGAGGATCACCAACAGCAACGCCGTCCAGGCATAGACCTTGGCTACCACCCCGTACTCTTGCGGGGAACCAAGCGTATAGGTATAAAACGGCACGAGCAGCCAATTCAGGAACCGCCCCACAATGCTGCTCACTCCATAAATGGCCGTCTCCTTGGCCAATCGCTTCATCTCTGCCATATCACCGGCTTCCTCCCTACAGCGTTGTTACATCCACGATACTTTGCAGAAACGTTCATTCCGTGGACGTTCCACCCGGCAAAGGAAAGGCTTTCGCAGGAATAATGCAAGCACGCCATGCATTCATTTTACCGCCCTGTTTGGTTATCAAATGAATCTACCCCCCCAACCTCTGTCAATCAATCCCCTCCGTCTCCAACAACGACACAGGCACGAATTCCAGGTAGTCCATTGCCAATTGTGTATCGCTGGATCTGGATAAAACGCATTGAATCCTCAACGTATGCGGCTTGAACTCTGTGAAGGTAAAGGTTCCGATGATTCTTCTCAGATTATGTTGACTCAACCTGGCATTATCGGCGTTATAACCATACCAATGGCCAAAACAATAGAAAGAAGAAGGCCCCTTTAAATAACCCTTGGTGCGTAGCAAGCTGTCGTTCTTGAAACCATTACGATCGTTAATGTTGGATCCTGGTGTTTCCCAACCAATACTTGGATTTTTAGCTAAAAGCGAAAGATCAACTGTGTCGCCCACTTGCACCCCGTCAACGTACATCAGCACTTTTCCTCGGTAAGCAGTCGGCTGATGGCTCATTCTGACTTCATACGTTCCTGGGGGTATAGGCAGCGTCTTAAGCGTCACATCATACGGTCCTCTAAAATAGAGTTCATCCCCTTGATAATCCTCGTAGGCGGCACAAGCTCCTATATAGGTCATTCGTGTGTTACCAGAGAGGCTTATGTCTTTTATATAATTGTTTGGCAGCAGGTAAGCATGCGTTTTACCATAAACACCGGCAACCGCGGTCGGATTATTGCCTCTCATGTTATTAGAGGCCAATTCTGGGAAAAAGGAAGCAATATCCATCCTCAACCGCTTGGAGGAAAGATCAGCGACAAGAGCCTCCGTAAAAAGCAACGGTGCAGAGATTTCGTGATAATACCCGCTTTTGGCAAAACCACCATCAGGTATGTTGAGGACTTCCTTGAACAACACCGCCTTTGAGGGATCACCTTGACTGTTCAGCAAACCATATTGACTAGTAGGCAATGTGCAATCCCTGTCCAGTTGTACTTCAACCAGCGATTGCTCCAGTAAAGGCTCCATGTATTCAAACAAATCAAACTGAGGAAAATGATGTGGGGTGGCATAATCCTTGATAAACCGACTCGCGGCCATAATTCGATCAAAACAATGATAAGCAATGAAACGGTTCAGATAGTGCTTTTTGTCTTTGTAATCGGTGATAAAATCGGCGTCATGATTGTACACATCGCGGTAGTAATACGTGGCAAGGTTTTCCAGGTCTGCCAAGGAATGAATACCAGCAGGACAAGCCGGACAATCAGTATAGTCGGCCAACGTTTCGTCTGAGGGAGCCAGAATGGTGTAACCAAATTTCCGGGCAATCGGCCGCTCTTCCTGTACTGTATGATTCATCAATGCCCGTTTGTCTGCTTGGGGATCGAAGGTTTCGTCCTCTATGGGTGACCGGTTGATGAAATCAGCCCAGCCTGTCACTTTTAGTGCCTGATAGAACAGGCTGAATCGCTGATCCTTAGCCATCGCTTCAACCAATGGCACATATAATGAATTGACAAAAGAAAAACTATCTACCTGGGTCAATGCTTCTTTGAAAACAACCTTACCTCCATACATGACATACACGCTGTCCCTGGTTGTTGCCTGGCCGTACGCCACTACAAACAAAAAAATAATCACTGAAAATTGTCTGGCCATCATACCGTTTATCGTTTTATTTTGAACCGAGTTAATCGACTCTTTCAAAAATAACTTTATCAATCCTGAACGTTCGATCGAAGCTCTCTGTTTGGGTTGTCAGTACTTCATTCAATATTTTAATGCCTTCCAGGGGTGTTTTTCCTGGCTCTCTGAAAATGCCTACATAAGGAAAGAAGTAGTTTTCTGCCACGGTAACTCTTGTTGGTGCCGTTGGATTTGTAACGACATTTTTCAACATCAACGTCTCTTTTGCAACGACACTCTTACTGGTTGTATCTGCACTGCTGACATAAAAGCTCAATTTGTTGGGGCGTACATCAGTGGAATCCTCATAATTGGCTGGAACAATGTCAACAAAAATTGAATAGCGACCAGGACGCATATTGGGGACATAGACAGATAATCCACTTTTCGTGAAATTAGAAGACCCTATAGGCATACATTTCAGATAACCCATTCTCGAAACGGATGCAGCTGTATCTGGCAGTACAATCTCTTTTTCAGCCGATATTCCCTTAACATGTACAGCCTTCTCTGCTTCAATGACATGGTCACCCTGTACAAAAAGCTTGTCCAAATGTCNNGACAAATATGATCCGGCCATTTGAAAGATTGATGGTTGACACACTGTCTTCATAAATATCCTTGCTATGGAATGTTTGTTCAAACGTTGACTTCATTGAGTCCGGCAAAGAAGTTGACCGAGTATACCAATAGTAGGCAAGGTAACCAATGTAGATAAATTGATTTCGAACAGTTAACCACTTACAGTCATCCATGAGTTTTTTCATGGTTATCGTATCATCCGTCACATGAAGAATGCTATAAAGCTTGTCAACCGCTTCACTACAGGCTCGATTTGTAGGTACAATAACAATATAAATACTATTTTCATTGAATAAATCGCTTAAGTTCCTAGTCACCACGTTGTAAATACCTCCCTTGCCATCGTCCTTAATAAAGTGCTGTAAATACTCCTTGAAAACCTCGGCTTCATCCTTCGCGGTTGTTCTTAACAAGTAATCCCCAACATTCATCTTAATAGGGATAACGCGGTCAATAATATGAATGACACAGTCTGAATGATTGATGTTTTCTTGAATCAATACACTGTTTTCAATTCTATGAACGGAATCATTCAGATAAACAGGATATACTTTTCCATTCAACATAATGCAAGTATAAACACTGGGGCGGAAGGTTGTCGGTATTGCATACTCTGAAACATGGTTTTTTACCAACGAATCAATCGTTGACCTATTGTTTAGATCAATGTTTGCAAGGGCTTCATTGGTGGGTGCCCAAATCGTTCTATTGGCCAGCGACTTGTGAAGGCCTGTATTTTCAAGGATGGAGGCAAACAAGCTGATTTCAGGAATGGCTTGTATCGCTTGAAAAATGGCTTCGTTGTTTTTTACTTCGTAATAATCAATGGGCACAAACGTGACACTGTCAATCTCAGTTGTGGCACGTTTATAAATGATTTGGCCGGACTTGTAAAAGTAAATCGAGTCGTTGCTGGCCATGGCACTGTTGACAGTGGTCACAAAACCAATCAAGCAGAGTATGAGTAGGCGGTTTTTCATGGAAGATAAATAAAAAGAACAGCAAACGTAACCATTCCGCCAGATAAAACAACCACCAGTTGTTTATTTTTTTACACAAATGTGCACGAGAAGGGAACGAAACAGGTTAATTGACCTTTGCAAAAAGGTCTTGTGTGGTTCAGAGGAACGACAGTCAATTGGTCCGTTAAAACAACGAAGGCTCCCCTGGAAGGCGTGGTATGCCAAGATGGGTCCAGGCGAGCGGGGTTACTTCGCGGCCCCTGGGGGTGCGTTTCAGGAAACCTTCCTGGATGAGGAAGGGTTCGTAGACTTCTTCAAGCGTGCCAGGATCTTCGCTCAAGGCGGTGGCGATGGTCGTCAGGCCGACAGGGCCACCTTGAAATTTCTCGATGATGGTTCGTAAGATCTTGTTGTCTATTTCGTCCAGGCCGTAGCGATCGATATTGAGTGCCTCGAGGGCGTACTTGGCAATGGGTAAATCGATGTGTCCGTCACCCTTGACCTGGGCAAAATCGCGCACGCGGCGTAATAAAGCGTTGGCAATACGGGGCGTTCCACGACTGCGTCCGGCAATCTCCGCAGCCGCTTCCCGGTTGCAATTGATCTGCAACAGGTTGGCTGAGCGCAGCACGATGCCCTGCAGTACCTCGGATTTGTAATACTCCAGGTGGCAATTGATCCCAAAACGAGCCCTGAGCGGTGCCGTCAACAAACCACTGCGTGTCGTGGCACCCACCATGGTGAAGGGGTTTATTTCCAATTGAATCGAGCGGGCAGAAGGGCCCTTGTCAATCATGATATCAATGCGGTAATCCTCCATGGCCGAATACAGGTACTCTTCCACGACAGGACTCAAACGGTGGATTTCATCGATGAACAGGACGTCGTTGGGTTCCAGGGCTGTCAGGACGCCGGCCAGGTCGCCGGGCTTGTCAAGTACCGGACCTGAGGTGACCCGAAAGCCTACCCCCAGTTCATTAGAAATGATGTTGGAAAGGGTGGTCTTGCCCAAACCGGGAGGGCCGTGAAGCAGCACATGATCCATCGCCTCCCCCCGTAATTTGGCGGCCGACACAAAGACACGCAAATTCTCTACGATTTTCTCTTGACCCTGAAAGTCTGAAAACCGCAATGGACGCAACGCCTTGTCAGCCTCCAAGTCGAAAGGCTGGGGTTGCGCGTCTCTGATGTCGTAAGGTTGATCCATACTGTTGTAACTACCGTCGAATGTGGGGCGCCAGGCAAGTAAAACTGTCGCTGCTGTGACGCACGCAAAAATACGACCAAACCCCCGCTTTCACAAACCAAAACCCCCAAAAGAACCGAAACGGGCTGATTTTTTGTACTTTTGCAAAAAATACGCCAAGCCATGGTACTCAACTACATCTGGATCGGTTTTTTTGTCATCGCCTTTGTTGTCGGCTTGGTACAACTGCTTTTTTTCCAGGATTATACGGTTTTTGAACGCATCATGACCAGCAGCTTCGACATGGCAAAGTTTGCTGTCATGGACATTGCTTTACCCCTGGCCGGCATCATGACCCTTTGGCTGGGCATCCTCTCCGTGGGTGAACGAGCCGGTGCCATCCGCGTACTGGCACGCATCACTGGCCCTTTTTTCAACAAGCTCTTCCCGGAAATCCCCAAAAATCATCCTGCCCACGGACAACTGCTCATGAATTTCTCAGCCAACATGCTGGGCTTGGACAACGCGGCTACTCCCATGGGGCTGAAAGCCATGCAAAGCCTGCAGGAACTCAACCCCGACAAGGAAAAAGCCTCCAATGCCCAGATCATGTTTCTGGCTCTCAACACCTCAGGGCTCACTGTCATACCAGTGAGTATTCTGGCCCAACGCGCCATACTGGGGGCTGCCAATCCCACTGATGTCTTTATCCCTGTCCTGATTGCCACCTATGTAGCCACTGTCACGGCCATTCTGTACGTCGGTTTCCGACAGCGGCTACAACTCCTGAACAAAACCGTCATTGGATGGATAGGTGGCATCACACTGGCCTTGGTCGCTCTTATGGCCTGGTTTTCAGGTCTTTCTCCCGATGAAATGGCTAAAACCTCAGGGATTCTCAGCAACCTCACCATTTTTGGCATCATCATTGCCTTCTTCCTGGGTGGCCTCTATAAGCGGGTCAATGTGTGGGAGGCCTTTATCGATGGTGCCAAAAGCGGCTTTGAAACCTCGGTGAAAATTATTCCTTATCTGGTCGGCATGTTGGTCGGTATCGGTGTTTTCAGAGCCTCAGGTGCGATGGAGCTGCTCACCGACGGCATAGCCTGGGTGGTAGCCTCCCTGGGTTTTGACACCCGATTCATCGACGCGTTACCCACCGCCTTCATGAAGCCGCTCAGCGGCAGCGGTGCCAGAGCCATGATGGTCGAATCGATGAAAACGTTCGGCCCCGACAGCTTCACCGGCCGCTTGTCCTGCTTGTTCCAGGGTGCCGCCGACACCACATTCTACATCATTGCCCTCTATTTCGGATCAGTGGGCATCAAGAACACCCGTTACGCCGTGGTTGCCGGATTGATCGCCGATCTGGCCGGTGTCATTGCCGCCGTGCTCCTTGCCTACCTTTTCTTTGGATAAATCAAACAATTATCATACACGCATTCCGTCTCAAACAGTCTTCACATGATACACTTCCACAGCGATCAGGTCGATATGCCAACGCTTCCGTTCATAACCGTCAAAGGTTGGATGCAACGGGTCATCGCCTCACACGGCAAACGCGAGGGTATGATCCATGTGATTTTCTGTTCGGATGAACGCATCCTGGCCATTAATGTATCCTTCCTGCAGCACGATTACTACACCGATATCATCACTTTTGACACCGGTGCCGGTGAAACCATTTCCGGAGACGTGTACATCAGCTTGGACACCGTGGCCTCCAACGCCCATCTGCTTTCCATACCCACAGAAAAAGAACTGCTTCGGGTCATTATTCATGGCATTCTGCACCTGTGTGGTTACCCGGACAAGCAACCTGATGAAGCCGCTGCCATGCGTCTACATGAAGACAACGCATTAGCCATGTATCTGTAATTCAATTTATTAGTATTATCTGACAGCACGATTCATATGAACTTTTCCTACGATGTCCTTGTTATCGGTGCCGGCCATGCTGGCTGCGAAGCCGCTGCGGCGGCTGCCAACCTTGGGTCTTCAACCTTGTTGATAACCATGGACATGACAAAATTCGCCCAAATGAGTTGCAACCCGGCTATGGGAGGTATCGCCAAAGGGCAGATTGTCCGAGAAATCGACGCCCTTGGCGGCTTCTCCGGCATCGTCACCGACTTAACCGCTATTCAATTCAGAATGCTCAACCGCTCCAAAGGTCCCGCCATGTGGAGTCCCCGGTCTCAAAGTGACCGTCAGCGCTTTTCTGATGAATGGCGCCGTCAGTTGGAACAACTTCCCAACCTTCATTTCTGGCAAGATACCGTTACATCGTTAGTAATCGAAGAAGGCCGGATTTGCGGGGTAAAAACAGCCATGAATGTTACGTTCAAGGCTGCCACAGTCATCCTTACCGCTGGCACCTTCCTGAACGGACTGATACACATCGGGCGTACTCAATTAGGTGGCGGACGCCTGGCTGAGCCGGCCTCTTACGGTTTGACCGAACAACTGAAGGCCTTGGGTTTTACGACCGACCGCATGAAAACAGGAACCCCTGTTCGAATTGACGGTCGATCTGTTCACTTTGAAGAAATGGAAGAACAACCCGGCGAAAACGACTTTCACAAATTTTCATATTTGGATTTCAAACCCAGGCCGCTCAAACAACGGCATTGTTGGATTTGCTATACCAGCGAAAAAACGCATGATATTTTGCGTAACGGATTGGTAGACTCCCCGCTTTACAACGGACAAATTCAAAGCATAGGCCCTCGCTATTGTCCCAGTATTGAAACGAAAATTGTCACCTTTGCCGATAAACTTCAACACCAATTGTTTTTGGAGCCCGAGGGTGAAACCACCGAAGAATACTATTTGAACGGCTTTTCTTCCTCTCTGCCTCTTAACATTCAACTGACGGCCTTGAAAAGTATTCCCTGCTTCAAAGACGTACACATCTTCAGGCCAGGCTATGCTATTGAATATGATTACTTTGACCCTACACAACTGCTTCATACACTAGAAACAAAATTGGTTAAAAACCTGTTTTTTGCCGGTCAAATAAATGGTACAACAGGTTATGAAGAGGCTGCCGGACAAGGATTAATGGCAGGCATCAACGCTCATCAAGCCTGCCACGGAGGCCAAGCTTTTGTTCTTGATCGCGACGAAGCCTATATCGGTGTCTTAATTGATGATTTGGTCACCAAAGGGGTTGATGAGCCCTATCGCATGTTTACATCCAGGGCTGAACATCGCATTCTATTGCGCCAGGATGATGCAGACAGGCGATTGACAGAAAAAGCGTATACGCTGGGCATCGCCACAAAAGAACGGGTTGAGTTGCTTAGACGTAAGAAGGCCAACATAGACGCCTTGATTGCCTTCTGTGACAATTACTCCATCAAAGCAGCGTTGATTAATCCAGTCTTGGAACAATTGGGCACTGCTCCCTTGAAACAAGGTGTTCGTTTGACAGACCTATTACTTCGTCCACAATTGACGATTGAGAGCCTGAGGCCACACATTGCGGCCTTCAATGCACACCTGTCCCAAATTAAAGACCGGCCCGAAGAGGTTTTGGAGGCTGCAGAAATCAGCATCAAGTATCAAGGCTATATCGAAAGAGAACGTGGCATCGCCGAAAAAATAAAACGTCTTGATGACATCAAAATTGGGAGCAGATTCGACTACGACAGCATCCAATCTCTTAGCATTGAGGCTCGACAGAAGCTTAAACGCATCAATCCAGACACTATTGGACAGGCAAGCCGCATTCCTGGCATCTCTCCAAACGACATCAACACCTTGCTCATCTTGCTTGGCCGGTGATTGTTCCACGTGGAACATAGGCTTAAAAAGAGAGGAAAGCAGGCTTGACACGCTATTTAGCAAGCAGTTTATCAACAACTTAGCAAATCCACTAACTCAAATAAAGACGCTGAAAGCCAACTATATCCCTTCATGAAATCCGTCTATCCTCTATCAGCGGCATTGGAATCCACACTGGACAGGATCCCAGAACGTCCTGGCGTCTATCAATACTTTGATGAGACCGGGACGATTATCTACGTTGGTAAAGCGAAAAACCTGAGGAAACGCGTATATTCCTACTTTACAAAAACCCACGACGAGAGTCCTAAAACCAGGGTGTTGGTCAAACGCATCCATTCATTGGTCTATATTGTCGTAGATACGGAGGAGGACGCCCTTTTGTTGGAAAATAATTTGATCAAGCAGCACAAGCCGCGCTACAACGTCTTATTGAAAGACGATAAAACCTATCCTAGCATCTGTATCAAGCGAGAGCCATTCCCTAGGGTTTTTCAAACACGACAAATCATCCAAGACGGCTCAGAATATTACGGTCCATACAGTTCTACAAGTACTGTAAAGGCACTTTTATGGCTAATCCGGCAAGTATATCCCATCAGAACGTGCAAATTACCGCTACTAAAAAAAGACATTGAAGAGGGACGGTACAAAGTTTGTTTGGAATACCACATAAAAAAATGCCTGGGTCCCTGTGTGGGTTTACAAACAGAAATGAACTATCTACACAACATCGAAGAGGTCAGGGAAATTCTCAAGGGAAATATTCATTTGGTCAGTAAGCACCTATTACATGAAATGTCTACCCTGGCATCCGAACTTCGATTTGAAGAAGCACAAGTCTTAAAAGATAAATACGACCTGATTGAGCAATACAAAAGCAAGTCCATGGTGGTAAATTCCAACTACGATAATGTAGATGTCTTTGCCTACGATGATTGGAACCACTCTGCTATCGTTAATTATCTTCACATCAGGCATGGCTCTATTGTACAAGGATTAACGCTGGAGTATAAAAAACGATTGGAGGAAACCAAAGAAGAACTGTTCAGCACGGCCATTTATGAAATCAGACAACGCCTTCAGTCCACCAGTAAAGAACTGATTGTCCCATTTTCACCGGACATTGTCCCTCAAGGACTGAGCGTAATCATCCCGGTGAAAGGGGATCGTAAAAAATTGCTGGATCTATCCCTCCAGAATGTAAGGCAATACAAACTCGACCTGATGAAACAAGCCGAGCAACTCAATCCGGAACAACGCGCAACGCGACTGTTGACCCAGGTTAAAAAAGACTTGCACCTGCAAGAGTTGCCCCTGCACATCGAATGTTTTGATAATTCCAACATACAAGGCTCCAACCCCGTCGCCGCTTGTGTGGTGTTTAAACAGGGTAAACCATCAAAAAAGGATTACCGCCATTTTAACATAAAAACCGTGGTGGGTCCGGATGACTTTGCTTCCATGGAAGAAGTGCTACGACGCCGATACGGTCGCTTACTAGATGAAAATCAACCACTTCCGCAATTAGTTGTCGTCGATGGTGGAAAAGGCCAACTATCCTCGGCAGTAACGGTGTTTCAAGATCTTGGATTGATGGGACGTCTTCAGATAATGGGTATCGCCAAAAACCTGGAAGAATTATTCTTTCCAGGTGATAACGTACCACTCTACCTCGATAAAACATCGGAAACGTTGCGGTTGATACAGCAGATGCGGGACGAAGCACACCGCTTTGGTATAACGTTCCATCGGAAAAAAAGGAGCCAACAAGCGACTCTCTCCCTGTTTGATGAAATACCTGGTATCGGTGAAAAAACCAAAACTGCCTTATTATCCACGTTTAAGAGTATGAAACGTGTCAAGGAAGCCAGCATAGAAGAGATTGAAGCTGTCGTCGGGCCCTCGAAAGCCCAAAAAATAAGCGTATTTTTGCAGGGCGAAGCACCATCAACAACCAAGTAACCTATATGAGACTGCTGCTGCAACGAGTACGTGAAGCCTCCGTCGTGGTTGATAACCAACTAATCAGTCACATCGAAACGGGGTTATTGATTTTTATTGGTATCGAAGAGTCTGATAATGAGAATGATGCATCATGGTTGGCACAAAAAACCACCGCTATGCGCATCTTTCCTGACGAACAAGGTTTGATGAACCGCAACCTGGAAGAGGCGAATGGATCCATGCTGGTAGTGAGCCAATTCACCCTGCATGCCCAAACGAAGAAGGGAAACAGGCCTTCCTTTATCAAAGCCGCCAGACCGGAAAAAGCCATACCACTCTACATGTATTTCCTTGAACAGCTTGCCTCCCTATCAGGAAAGGATAACGTGAAAGCAGGCCTTTTCGGGGCTGATATGCAAGTATCACTCATCAATGATGGCCCAGTGACCATCTGGATGGATAGTAAACAAAAAGGGTAAACAGGTAGCATCATGACACTGCAAGAAGCTCAGCAAGCGGTAGACCAATGGATTAAAACATATGGTGTACGCTATTTCAATGAACTGACCAATATGGCCATTCTAACGGAAGAAGTTGGCGAAGTAGCCCGGGTCATTGCCAGAACCTATGGTGAACAATCGAACAAAGCCAACGAAGGAAACCTCGAATTACGGGAAGAATTGGCCGATGTGCTGTGGGTGCTTATTTGCCTGGCCAACCAAACCGGTATTGACCTGGAAGAGGCATTCAAAGCCACGCTGGAGAAAAAAACACAACGTGATCAACGTAGACATCAAACAAATCCCAAACTGATATGACAACAAAACTGGAACAAGTACTCAAGGGGTACCCAACATTTGATGCAGATACCATCAAACGTGATATAGAAGAAATCCTGACTGCCAAAAAAAAGCAAAATGCCAGGGTTGACGTGTACAAAACCATATTCAGCCTGATTGATTTGACGAGTCTGAATACCACCGATACCGAAGAAAGCATCGAGTCGTTTACTCAAAAGGTGAACGATTTTAGCGATGCCTACCCCGACTATCCTACGGTGGCAGCCATTTGCGTATACCCCAACATGGCAAGCATTGTCAAGGAAGTCTTGACCGAAAACGTAGAGATTGCCGCTGTTGCTGCCGGCTTTCCACATGCCCAAACCTTCATGGAAGTAAAAATGGCTGAAACAGCGTTGGCGGTCATGGATGGAGCGACTGAAATCGACATTGTTCAGTCTGTCGGCAAACTGCTGGAAGGAAAGTACGACGAAATCATCGAAGAAATTCAGGAAATCAAGGCAGCCTGCAAAGACGCTGCTCTTAAAGTCATCCTGGAATCCGGCGCCCTGAAGCTGGATGATCTTCGCTTGGCCTCCATCCTGGCCATGGAAGCTGGAGCTGACTTCATCAAAACATCCACCGGTAAACAACAACCCGCAGCCACCCTGGAGGCTGCCTGGGTGATGTGCCAGTGCATCAAGGCTTACCACACCATGACAGGCCGCAAGGTTGGCTTCAAAGCCGCCGGTGGTATTGTTACGAGTGATGACGCCGTAGCGTATTACTGCTTGGTTGAAGCCATTTTAGGGGAAGAATGGTTGAACAAGGAATTGTTCAGAATTGGTGCCAGCCGTTTGGCCAACAACCTGTTGAGTGACATTGAAGGAAAGCCGACCGTATTCTTTTAACGCCATGGCTTTTATAACACTGAGTCTCTGTTAAGGCCGTGCTCTGTTAAGCCGAAACACGAACTAGAATGTTCGTTTCATGAAATAATCCACAGCAACCTTAAGCGCTTGTTTATAGGCATTGTCCGGAAAACCGGACAAGGCTTCGAGCGCTAAATCCTTGAAATCTGTCATACGCTTCTCCGCGTAATCGATGCCCCCAGACTTGATCACAAACTGATTGATTTGTTGCAGTTTTTCATGGGTGAAATCTCTGTTGCGAATGGTATTGAGGACGGGTTTGGCAAGCGCTTTTTCAGACGTTTGCAAGGCAAATATCAATGGAAGGGTCATTTTCCCTTCCCTTAGGTCATTACTGGTCGGTTTTCCGATTTTGTTCTGGGCAAAATAATCGAATATATCGTCCTTGATTTGAAAAACCATACCCAGGTATTCACCAAAAGCACGTAGTTTTTCCTCTTGATCAGCCGGAGCTTTGGCAGAAATGGCACCAGCCTGGGTACAAAACGCAAACGTTCGTGCCGTTTTCTTTTGTATAACCTCCAGGTAAGTGGGCTCGTCGATGATGAGCTGCTTCTCATTGTTGAGTTGCATCATCTCACCCTCTGAAAGTTCACAGCCCAATGCAGCCAATAGTTCAGATATGCGTCCCTGACAGATACTTGATGAAATAAACGCTGATTTGGAGAGGTAATAATCACCCACAAGGATGGCCGCTTTATTGTTCCACAACGCTTTGACTGAGAAACCGGAACGCCTGCGGTAGGTATTGTCCACGACGTCATCGTGCATGAGACTGGCTGTATGAAGCAGCTCCAACGAAACGGCAGCCTTGATACTCTCGGGAGTCACATTTCCGGACAAACCGGCTGACAAAAGCACCAAATGAGGACGAATTTCCTTGCCCTTTTGTGTCCTAACGTACTTCAAGACCTGGTGTAACAGATAGGTCTCTGTTTTGATGGCCTCATCAAACGCTTTCTCATAGTCCTTGAAAGCGGCTGCAATGGGTTTTCGTATCAGGTCTAGCATAGTGGTTGAATCACGTTGCAAAAGTAATAAAAAAAAGCCGCTTCCTCTTTTTTTCGTACTTTTACGGTGGTCATGCACCAATGCATTCAGCCATCTGAAACCCCTATAGTCTGCCTACCTATTATGCCAAGCGAAAAAAGACTGTTTTTACTCGATGCCTACGCGCTTATTTACAGAGCCTATTATGCCTTTATCAAGCAACCCAGGATAAATTCGAAGGGTGAGAACACCTCGGCTGTTTTTGGTTTTGTGAATACGCTGGAAGATTTGATCAAACGGGAGAATCCCAGCCATATGGCCGTCTGCTTCGATCCTCCAGGGCCAACCTTCAGGCATGATGCCTATGAACAGTATAAGGCACAACGGGAAGAAACACCTGAAGTCATCCGCTGGTCGGTTCCACTAATCAAGGAATTAGTGACAGCCTACCGTATTCCACTGATTGAAGTGGCCGGTTTCGAAGCCGACGACGTGATTGGAACAATGGCAAAATTAGGCGAAGAAAAGGGTTTTAAGGTCTACATGATGACCCCTGACAAAGATTGCGGCCAATTGGTGACAGCCGGTACCTTTTTATACAAACCCAAATATGGCAGCGCTGAATTTGATGTGATGGGACCTGAAGAAGTCACCATGCGTTACGGAATTGAGCACCCCAAACAAATGATCGATCTGTTGGGCCTGATGGGCGACAGTTCAGACAACATTCCGGGTTGCCCCGGTGTAGGCGAAGTCACCGCAAAAAAATTATTGACGGAGTACGGAAGCATCGATCATTTGCTGGCCAACCTGAACACACTAAAAGGCAAGCTCAAGGAAAAAATTGAAGCCAACATTGACCTCATCAAGTTTTCGAGGTTTTTGGCCACCATCCGGACAGACGTACCCCTTACCTTCGATGAAACGGCACTGTTGAGGGAGCAGCCAGATATGGATCTGTTGCAACCGTTGTTCGAGCGGCTGGAATTTCGAACCCTCCTCAACCGGGTTGGCAAAACCTTGCCGATTGACGGGCCGGTTGGACAAAACAGATTGTCGGTAACACCCATCGAAGCGAAAACAGTTCAAAAAACATCAACACCTCCGCTAACCTGGGACGAACCGAATTTGTTCAATCAAGGTGAACCCTCTTTATTCAACCAGGGAGCGGTCACTCCGGTCAAACAAGAGGAAGGGCTATTTTCGGCCGTCGAGGCTGGCAAAAATGAAGGCAAGGGGGCGGAAGAAACCATTCAAACGAATCTCAAGGACTTGAATTCAGTGCCTCACTCCTATTATTTTGTTGATAATGAAAGCCTTTTCGAACAATTTTTAACCGTTTTTTCATCCCAAAAAATTTACTGTCTGGATACGGAGACCACCCATGTGGATCCCATGTGGGCAGAATTGGTCGGGATGTCCTTTTCTTGGCAACCCGGTGAAGCCTGGTACCTACCTTTCGACAGCGACAAGACAAAAACCGCCGAACGGTTGGCCAGGCTGAAACATCATCTCGAAAAAAAGGATGCGCTCCTTATCGGCCAAAACATCAAGTACGATTTGATGGTACTCAAGCAATACGGCATCGAACCACAAGCAACCTTGTTTGATACCATGATCGCTCATTACCTGTTGCAACCCGAACAACGACACGGCATGGACTACCTGGCCGAAGCGTACCTGGGGTATAAACCCATCCCCATCGAATCGTTGATTGGCCCCAAGGGAAAAAACCAGTTGACCATGCGTGACGTGCCCCAAGCCTCAATTGCGCCCTATGCGGCGGAAGACGCCGATATCACTTACCAACTGTGGCAGGTATTCGAGCCCCTCATCAAGCAAAACGGCCTGGAAACGCTTTGCTGTGAAGTAGAAATGCCGCTTGTGAAGGTGCTGGCCGACATGGAATACCAGGGCGTTACCCTCGATACGGTCAGCTTAGGTCGTTCCTCTGAAATCATGGCAGCCGAATTAGCTGCTCTGGAAGCGCGGATTCAAGAGGAAGCCGGCGTGAATTTCAATGTGAACAGCCCCAAGCAAATCGGGGAAGTGCTCTTCGAAAAGCTCAACCTCAACGCTAAGGCCAAGAAAACCAAAACCGGTCAATACGCTACCTCCGAAGACACCTTGGAAAGCCTCAGGGGGAAGCATCCCATCGTGGGACTAATCCTGGAACAACGGGGCCTTAAAAAGCTCCTGAGTACCTACATCGATGCCTTACCCGCCTTGATCAATCCAAAAACCGGCAAAATCCACACGTCGTTCAACCAAGCCGTCACCGCCACCGGGCGGTTGAGCTCCAGCAATCCCAACCTTCAAAACATCCCCATCAGGGACGCCACCGGTCGGGAAATCCGTAAAGCCTTCTCCTGTGGCCCTGACGAATACTTTGTTTCAGCCGACTATTCCCAGATCGAACTGCGCATCATGGCCCACCTAAGTGGAGATAAGGCCATGATTAAGGCCTTCAACAGCGACCAGGACATCCACGCTGCCACAGCGGCCAATATCTACCACATCCCGCTTGAGGAAGTCACCAGCGACATGCGACGTAAAGCCAAGACGGCCAATTTCGGCATCATTTACGGTATTTCCGTGTTTGGACTGGCCGAACGCATGGGCGTGAGCCGCACGGAGGCCAAAACCTTAATCGATGGCTACTTTGAAACCTATCCGGCTGTCAAGGCGTATATGGACAGGGTGATCAACGAAGCTAAGGAAAATGGTTGGGTGGAAACCCTTTATCACCGCAAACGTTACCTGCCCGACATCACCTCCAATAATGCTGTGGTGAGGGGCTACGCCGAACGCAACGCCATCAACGCCCCCATCCAGGGTACAGCGGCCGATATCATCAAAATCGCCATGGTGCGCATCCAGGCCGCTTTACAACGGGAAAAACTGCGTTCCAACATGATCCTTCAAGTGCATGACGAATTAAATTTCATCGTGCCCAAAGACGAACTGGAACCCCTCATGACGTTGGTCAGACGGGAAATGGAGGCAGCTGCTGCCCTGCATGTACCACTCAAGGCCGACATCGGTTACGGGTCAAACTGGCTGGAAGCCCATTAAATGTCAGGGCTTTTTTGTACTTTTGTGGCCGTTTTACGTTTCTAACCCCTGGTATCCCTATGGCTTTACAATGCGGCATCGTCGGCCTGCCCAACGTCGGCAAATCAACCCTGTTCAACTGTTTGTCCAACGCCAAGGCGCAGGCGGCCAACTTTCCGTTTTGCACCATCGAACCCAACGTCGGCGTCATTACCGTACCGGATGAACGCCTCAACAAACTGGCTGAACTGGTCAAGCCTGGCCGCATCGTCCCCACCACCGTGGAAATTGTCGACATCGCCGGATTGGTCAAAGGGGCCAGCAAAGGCGAAGGGCTGGGCAACAAATTCCTGGCCAACATCAGGGAAACAGATGCCATCCTGCACGTTGTCCGTTGTTTTGAAGACCCCAACGTCACCCACGTAGACGGTACCGTCGACCCTGTCAGGGACAAGGAAATCATTGATTTTGAACTCCAGATCAAAGACCTGGAAACCATAGACAGCCGCATCCAGAAAGTGCAGAAACAGGCACAGACTGGTGGTGACAAGCAGGCCAAACTCGTATACGACGTACTTGCTCGCTACAAAGAAGCCCTTGAACAAGGCAAATCGGCCCGTACCGTGCAGTTCGAAACCAAAGACGAACAGAAAATCGCCCATGACCTCTTTTTGTTGACCAACAAACCAGTGATGTACATCTGTAATGTGGATGAGGCATCAGCCGTGTCGGGCAACCGTTATTCAGCCAGTCTAATTGAAGCCGTCAAGGAAGAAAACGCCCAGACGCTTATCGTAGCCGCTAAAATCGAATCGGAAATCGCCGAATTGGATACCTACGACGAAAGGCAGCTGTTCCTCAACGAAATTGGCTTGGAAGAATCCGGTGTGTCCAGGTTGATTAAATCTGCCTACAAATTGCTGAACCTTAGCACCTTCCTCACAGCTGGCCCCATGGAAGTCAGGGCCTGGACGTTTGTGACCGGCAGCAAGGCACCTGTCTGCGCCGGTGTCATCCACACTGACTTTGAAAAAGGATTTATCAGGGCTGAAGTCATCAAGTATGAAGACTATCTCAAGTACGGTTCTGAATCCGCCGTCAAGGAAGCCGGAAAAATGAGTGTGGAAGGTAAGGAATACGTGGTGCAGGATGGTGACATCATGCATTTCAGGTTCAACGTATAATCCTATCCGGTTAACAAAACCCTTATTTTCCCCGTAGAATCCGTTTGATGTCGCTCAACTTGTTGAGGGCTTCCAACGGTGTCAGGTTGTTGACATCAACCTTGATCAATTCGTCCCTGATCTGGGATAAAACGGGGTCGTCCAACTGAAAGAAGCTGAGCTGTAGGCCGTCACGCTGGTTGGCAATCTCCTTGGTGGGTTTAGCCAGTTGACCTTTGCGGTTTTCCCCCTCCATCTTCTCCAAAATATGGCCGGCCCGCTTCACGATGCTGTTGGGCATACCAGCCATGCTGGCAACATGGATACCGAAACTGTGTTCACTACCTCCCGGCACCAGCTTACGCAAGAAAATCACCTTGTTGTTTACTTCTTTGACGGAAACGTTGAAGTTCTTGATTCGCTTGAACGAACGCTCCATCTCGTTCAATTCGTGGTAATGGGTTGCGAAAAGGGTTTTCGCACGCATACCGGGGTGTTCGTGGATATATTCGACAATCGCCCAAGCAATAGAAATCCCGTCGTACGTGCTCGTTCCGCGGCCTAACTCATCAAACAAAACCAGACTTCGGGACGAGAGGTTGTTCAATATATCGGAGGCTTCACTCATCTCGACCATGAATGTCGACTCGCCGACCGAGATATTATCCGACGCCCCAACGCGGGTAAAAATCTTATCGACTAATCCGATACGGCAGCTCTCCGCCGGGACGAAGCTACCGATTTGTGCCAAGAGGGTAATCAGGGCCGTCTGTCGTAACAAAGCGGACTTACCCGCCATGTTCGGTCCGGTGATGATGATGATCTGCTGTTTCTCGGAATCCATATAGACGTCGTTGGCAATATACGGCTCGTCGAGCGGCAATTGCTTTTCGATTACCGGATGTCGACCAGCCTTGATGTCGATGACATCCGACTCGTCCACTACCGGACGGATGTATTTGTTTTGCTGGGCAACCTTGGCAAAAGAAAGCAAGCAGTCCAGTCGCGCAATCAGGTTCGCGTCCATCTGAATCGGCGAGATGTATTCCATCAAGCAAAGAACCAAGTCGTTGAATATACGCGCTTCCAGAGCCAATATTTTCTCTTCCGCCCCGAGAATCTTTTCCTCATACTCCTTCAGCTCTTCCGTGATGTAACGTTCCGCATTCACCAAGGTCTGTTTCCGAATCCACTCCGCAGGCACCTTGTCTTTGTGTGTGTTGCGCACCTCAATATAGTAACCGAATACATTATTAAACGCGATTTTCAAGCTAGGAATACCCGTCCGTTCACTTTCACGTTGCTGTATCTGTAACAGATAATCCTTCCCGGAATAAGCGAGTGCGCGTAGCTGGTCCAATTCCTCGTTCACCCCCTTAGCTATCACCCCGCCTTTGTTTAAAAGGGTAGGAGGGTCGGGCTTAACCTCCTTCTCGATCCGGTCGCGGATCAAGGCGCAAACGTTCAGCTGTTCGCCGATACGCTCCAGACTAGGTTCGCCGCTCGCTTCGCATGCCGTCTTAATCGGCTCGATGGCCCGNNGCGTGGAGAAACACGTCCGACGGCAACTTTGGAAATAATCCGTTCCAGATCGCCGATCTGTCCCAGCTGGGTATCCAACAATTCCTTCATCTCCGGATGACGGAAGAAATACTCCACCACGTCCTGCCGATCGTGGATCGGTTTCACATCCTTCAGCGGGAAAAGCATCCAGCGTCGCAACATGCGGGATCCCATAGGCGAGACAGTCCGGTCGATGACATGCAGCAAACTCTTCCCGTCCTCGTTCATGGTATCGACCAGTTCGAGACTGCGGACAGTAAACTTATCCAATCGTACATACCGGTCTTCTTCGATGCGGGCCAACGAGGTGATGTGCGAAATATGCGTATGTTGGGTAATATCCAGGTAATGCAGAATCGCACCCGAAGCGATAATGCCGAGCTTCAGGTGTTGCACCCCGAATCCTTTCAAGTTCTTGGTCTCAAAATGTTTCAGCAGACGTTCCTCGGCCGTTTCCGTCGTAAACACCCAATCTTCCAACTCGAACGTAAAAAAGCGGGAACCGAAACACTCTTCAAAATGCTTTCTGTTCTTTCGTTCCACGAGCACTTCCTTCGGCGAGAAATTATTCAGCAACTTGTCGATATAATCCGTGGTCCCCTCGGCTGTCAGAAATTCGCCGGTAGAAATATCCAGAAAAGCGATACCGCACAAGTTCTTCCCAAAATGAACAGAAGCCAGAAAATTATTCTCCTTGTGGTTCAGAATATTGTCGTTGATAGAGACACCCGGCGTCACCAATTCGGTCACGCCACGCTTCACCAGTTTCTTTGTCATCTTCGGATCTTCCAACTGATCACAAATCGCCACCCGTTTACCGGCACGCACCAGCTTCGGCAGATACGTGTCCAGCGCGTGATGCGGGAAACCGGCCATCTCTACGTATTGTGCCGCCCCGTTCGCACGCTTGGTTTGCGTTATGCCTAATATCTCGGACCCAATGATGGCGTCCTCACCATATAACTCATAGAAATCCCCAACCCGAAACAGCAATATCGCATCCGGATGCTTAGCCTTAATCTCAAAAAACTGCTTCATTAGAGGAGTCTCAACGATCTTTCCCACGTCTTTTTTCTTTACTATTTTCGTACAGCAAACTTAGCGAAAAATCGCGAGTTGAAACTATCTTCCCCGATATTCTATACGATTTTCCCGAAGGATAGCACACCGCTTGTCCAATTATATTCATTAACTTTGAGGTGTTTAAAATTATGAGTAGCCATGAAAAAACAAATTTTCTGTTTGATTCTTTTATTTGCCTGTATGGGCACCTCCGTTCAGTCAAAAGTTCGCTTTGCCTCGGTCTTTACGGATAATATGGTGCTGCAACGGAACAGCCAAGTAACCATTTGGGGATGGGCCAATCCCGGGGAGCATGTCCGTTTAGTGGGTAGCTGGAACCCTTCGGATACGATCGTTGTCAAGTCGGACAACCAATCATTCTGGACTGCCGAGCTGCCGACTGCCGACGCCGGTGGCCCCTATGCGCTGACGGCCATGGACGGCGAAAAGACCACCTTGCAAAATATCCTTTTGGGCGAAGTCTGGCTTTGCAGCGGCCAATCCAATATGGAGTGGAGCGTCAACCACGGAATAAAAAATGGTGAGGCAGAAGCGGCAGCAGCCAAGAATCCGAATATCCGGTTTTATCATGTTCCGAAAATTGGATCGGACACCCCGCAGGAGAACTGTCTGGCCAGTTGGGAAGTTTGTACGCCCGAGACCATGCGTAAAACCAGTGCCATCGCCTATTTTTTCGGTAAAGATCTGCAGGAAGACTTGGATGTGCCCATTGGCTTGATCGTGAGTGCTTGGGGCGGAACGCCGGCAGAAGTATGGGTGCCGGCTGAGAAAGTCTTGCAAGATCCGCTTTTGAACCAAGCCAGTCAAGTGCGCGCCGAATACGACTGGTGGCCTAAAATACCGGGCAGGTGCTATAACTCGATGATCCATCCCCTCGTTCCATATGGAATAGCCGGTGCCATCTGGTATCAAGGCGAGTCGAATGCCGCAGTCGGACAAACGGCTTCGTATGATTTGCTGATGCGTACCCTGATCCGCAGTTGGCGTGAAGCATTCCAAAAAGACATTCCGTTCTATTTTGTGCAGATAGCCCCTTATGCGTATGGCGAAGGCGAACATGCCTACCTGATTCGTGAACAACAAGCCAAGACCGCCCAGTTTGATCATACCGGGATGGTGGTTCTTTGGGATTTGGTCGATGATGTGAAGAATATTCATCCTAAGAACAAACAAGACGTCGGTCGACGTTTGGCCAACTGGGCATTAGCTAAAAACTATAATCGGGCAGATCTCGTTTATCAGAGTCCGGCGTATCAAACCATGCAGATCGAAAAGAACAAAATTCGTATCCTGTTTGACTTTGTGCCGAACGGATTAAAAAGTGCCGATAAGCAGATCACCGGATTTGCAATCGCAGGAGAAGACCAGCAGTTCGTTCCGGCCAAGGTAAAGATAGACGGCAAAACGGTCGTTGTCTCCGCACCGGGAGTGAAAAAGCCCGTTGCCGTTCGATACCTGTTCGACAATACGTCCATCGGCAATCTCTTCTCGACGGAAGGTCTGCCAGTCGGTCCTTTCCGTACCGATCAGTTTGCTGAATAAATGAAATGACTCTTTAACCTATTCGCGATGTTTGCTGCGTGGGTGATGTTCCAAGATTTCACTCCGCAGGAACTCGCGGTCGATATGCGTATAAATCTCCGTCGTGTTGATGTTCTCATGACCGAGCATTTCCTGTATGGCCCGGAGGTTGGCCCCCCCCTCCAACAAGTGAGTCGCAAAAGAATGGCGGAACGTATGCGGACTCACATTCTTTTTGATACCCGCCAGTTCGACTTGCTGCTTAATGACATGAAACACCATGATTCTTGAAAGCGCCGTCCCTCGTCTACTCAGGAAAAGCGTGTCCTCATAGCCTTTTTTGACAGGAATCAGATGTCGGTCGTACAGATAATTCCGGATTTCATGCAGAGCCGTGTCCGAAATCGGAACTAGGCGTTGCTTACTCCCTTTCCCCTCCACCTTGATAAATGCCTCCTCGAAATAGACGTCCGAGTACCGGAGCGAAGTCAATTCCGAAACGCGCAATCCACAGCTGTACAACACCTCCAGCATCGCCCGGTTACGTTGTCCTTCCGGTTTCGACAGGTCGATGGAGTCCAAGATGCTGTTAATCTCCTCCACCGTCAAGACCTCCGGTATTTTGACACCAATTTTGGGTGCTTCCAACAATTCCGTCGGATCAATGGCGATGTATTCATCCAAAAGCAAGAAACGGTAAAACGATTTAATACCCGAGATGATCCGAGCCTGCGAGCGGGGATGAATCCCCAAGTCCCGCAACGTAGCGACAAAATGTTGGAGGTCGTTGTATGAAATCGACTTGAAGTCCTTTTGTTCGCTCTCGGCATACGCCAATAATTTATCCACATCCGTCAAGTAGGCGTCAATCGAATTCCCAGCCAACGACTTTTCCAATCGAAGGTAGGTCTTGTACTTATTGATAATATCTATATGTTGCTGTTGCATTGTTTGTCCATCTCTTTATGAATGTGTCAAATAAAATCATTACCTTTGCACCGTATTTTTTGCTTTTCAAAGCAATAGAGCAAAGGTAATAAACTTACACAAAATGAAGAAGATTCAGATCATTAACGGGCCCAACCTGAATTTGCTGGGGAAAAGAGAACCGGCAGTATACGGAACTACGACGTTTGAGGCTTATCTGAATGAATTGCGCGGCTTGTATCCGGAGTGCGAACTCTTCTATTTTCAAAGTAATGTGGAAGGAGAACTGATCGACAAGATACATGAAGTCGGATTTGATTTCGATGGAATTATATTGAATGCAGGTGCGTACACCCATACGTCTATCGCCTTGCACGATGCCATCAAGGCGGTGAATACTCCGGTCATTGAGGTGCATATCTCCAATGTCCATGCCCGTGAGTCGTTTCGCCATGTCTCTGCTATTTCGGCCGCCTGCAAAGGAGTGATCCTTGGCTTT